>CALARM010000332.1 GCA_937888925.1 uncultured Synergistia bacterium
GGGTAAAACCAGAGAAGGTGACAGAAAGACTCCTGTCGGAGAATATAAAATAATCTGGAAAGCGTCCAGATTTGCTAAAAAAGACGGAGGTTACCTTATTCAGGATGGCAAAGCTTTTTGCGGGCCTGATAATATATTCACAACCGATCCTGAGATAGGTTATCGTGATGAGTCCCTCTGGACAGACGGTTATGGCGGAGAGAGGGCTGTTGTTATGTGCTTGAATTACCCTAATGATTCAGACAAAAGTAAAGGGTATACAGGGGGATGTATCGAAATACATGCCACCTTACTTGGAGGAATAGGAGAATATTCCTCATATGGGTGTATCAGAATGTATCCTGATGATGCAAGAGAACTCTATAATCTTGTAGATGTAGGCACAAAGGTTTTTATTAAGTGAAAATTTTATACAGCCTCAAGTTCCATCAGAGCTATAACATCATTGGGACAGAACTTTGCACATATGCCGCAGTGAATACATGGAAGAGGTTTTTTATTTTCCATATCCCATTGCATGGCATGAAGTGTACAGGCTCTTACGCATTTACTGCATCTTATACAATTTTCTTCTATAAGCTTTACTCCTCCCCCCGGCAGTAATTCCAGAGCATTTGCCGGACAGGCTGCCATACAATCAGGTTCCGTACAGCCTGTACACATTCTTATGGAGAAAGAGCCTTCAGTTCCTGCATAGGCTCTTACCCTCATGGCACTTTTATCTGTTGTAACTTCATTGTGAAAAGCCCTGGAACAGGCATACATACAACTGAAACACCCTATACATTGATCACGGTTTACTACTCTCATTTTTTTTCTCATAAAATAGCCCTCTCATTCACTCAAAGAAATGGTAATAGTATTTTGGGATTTTGCTCCCACAGTTACAGCAATACCGGCAGTTCTATTTCTTTTACTGCCTGTAAACATAACACTTTTATCCGTAGAAAATACCTTCTCTATTTTCCACCCTTTTGAGGCAAGTTCCTTTTTATAAAATTTTTCTATCTGACTTATTTTATCATCTGTTTCCAGAGACAGGGTTTTTACATGTTTATCACTGTAATTTATACTGACAAGAACTTTAGATTTCGGATATATTGGCACATCGGAAGGAAAATTTTTCGGTATCTCTCCGTTATTAAAAGAAATATTTTCGCCGTTTTTCCCTGTCATATTTATTTCTCCCATGTTTTTAATGTCTTCTTTCTGGGCATTTATAACATCATCGGGAAGTTTTCCTCCTCTGTTTTGAAATATACATCCGGAACCAATAAGTATAACTATAGATAGTAATAAACATAGACTTAAAAACTTCATTGAAATATCTCCTTCTAAAAATGAGACGTGAGACGTATTTCCTCACGTCTCACGTCTCACGACTCACGTCTCACGACTTACTGAATCATCCTTCAAATATTTTTTTCTCTTCTGTAGCTTTTTTCATATCTTCAGCTTTATGAAGAGCTTCTTTCGCATCAAGATAACCTGCTCCCTGCTGATTATCTGTAAGATCAGGCATTTTATCTGCCGTTGACATCAGTATATTTTTTATCTGGTAGGGAGTAAGATCAGGATTTGCTTCATACATAGCAGCTACAACTCCTGAAACTATGGGAGTTGCCATAGATGTTCCCGGCATACCCATATAGGCTGTCCCCATGACAAGGGGCATACGGGAGAATACGGCTATACGTTTATCTACGAGTTTTCTCGCAGCTTCAGGTGATTTCCTGAATTCCTTTATGGATTCGTCTTTAAATCCGTAAACCTTCTTTAAAATGTCATCAGGTATGCTCATTAACTGATCGTCAGGGAAGCTTTTCAGCCATTTAAGAGTAGAAAGTCTGTCAGCCATAGCTTTCCCGTCACCTTCTGCTTTTGAACCGGGAGCAAGGGGAGCCACTATATTTTCTCCGGGAGCCACAAGATCTGGCTTTACCAGACCGTCAGGCGTCGGTCCTACACTTGAAAATTGTGTTATTTTATCATCAGTTCTGTCAGGTGTATTTTTATCATCTATAGCTCCTATTGTAATAACAAAGGGGTCATCACCTGGAGCACTGACAGTTCCCGGTTCGGGGCCGGAATTGCCTGCCGCCACAAGGACTGTTATTCCCGCTTTTACGGCAGCTTCTGCTGCTATGTCTGTAGGATCTTCCGAATATTTTTGAGCCTTATGCCCTAAAGACATATTTATTACTTTTATGTTATATTTATCTTTGTTTTCGACAGCCCAGTTGATACCTTTTATTACATCAGACGTTTTCCCTCCGTCAAGACCAAGAACCTTTATGCCTATGATATTTGCGTCAGGTGCAAAAGATCTGAATTTACCTTCCGATAAGGCACCGTTTCCTGCCGCATCTCCTGCTACATGAGTGCCATGACCTCCGTCATCATAGGGAACACTTCTGTTATTAACAAAATCTACCCACCCTTTTATTCTATTATTGGGTGTTATAAGATCCGGATGAGGATATACTCCTGTATCTATAATGGCTATGCCGACACCTTTACCTGTATATTTTTTAAATATTTCATCCTGTGCATCTGCCAGTCCTGCCGGTTCTTTTGCTATTGTAGACATAGCATTATCAAGGAATGGCTGTTCTTTTTCATCTTCCATTGCTTCTTTCATATCAGGTTCGGGAATCCATCTTTCAATCTTATCTTCATATACGATATACCCTGCTTTTTCCAGATCTTTTTTCTGGTCTTCATTGAGTTTTGCCGTATAACCGCTTACAAGAGGTATCTGTTCTTCTACCTTTACTTCTCTTGTTTCTAAATCTCTCTGTGTAAGTTCCATGTTCTCTTCTATACTGGCACTTTTCATCAGACTTGGTCTCGGAATAATAAGATAACTGGAATCAGAGGAAGAAGACTCCAGCTTTACACTGTCTTTTACTTCAGACGGCTGTTCCTTTACAATTCTTGGTGGTATTTCCGGTAATTTTGGTATATTGGAAGAATTAATTTTCATCTTATACACCCTTTCCTATCAATATGTAAAATCATCTGACGTTAATATAACATATTTATAGAGAAAGTTGTATGTTGAGTTGTTAATTTTTTGTTAACTTTTGAACGGAGATAATTTTGTTAAATGTTTATATAAAATTGTGAAGGGTGAAGAGTGAAGGGTGAAGAGATGCATAGGTCATTCTTCTTGTTGTGCCCACCGGTCATGGTAGTTACAGGTAGAATTTCATTCTGCTGCTCTAAACCGTACTTATGAAGAAACTAAACCGATAAATGAACCTGCTCACTGGTAACTGGTCACTGATAACTGGTCACTGATAACTGGTCACTGGTAACTGCTCACTGGTAACTGGTCACTGATAACTGGTCACTGATTAATATTCTCCGCTGAAATACTGTTCCAGAGCTCTATAAATTTCTTC
>CALARM010000333.1 GCA_937888925.1 uncultured Synergistia bacterium
GAAGCACTCAGGAAAAGTGAGGAAAAATACAGAAAAATCTTCGAAGATGCCGTTGAAGGTATTTTCCAGACAACACCTGAAGGAAGATATATTACTGTAAATCCGTCTTTTGCAAAGATGTTTGGCTTTTCATCACCTGAAGAAATGATCTCATCTGTCAAAAACATAGGGGAAGAACTTTATGTAAACCCTGAAGACAGGTTGACCTTCAAAAGACTTCTTGAAGAAAATGATCGTATTGCCGGCTGGGAAGTCATGCTTTATACAAAAGGCAGGAAGAAGATATGGAATTCTATAAATGCCCATACAGTAAGGGATAAAAACGGCAGGATACTTTATTATGAAGGAACAAATGAAGATATAACAGTAAAAAAAGAAATGGAAGAAGCTCTTAAAGATAGTGAGGAAAAATACCGCCGTATAATTGATACATCCTGTGAAGGAATATGGATGATGAACGGTGATTTAGAAACTACATTCGTTAATTCACGTATGGCGGAAATATTCGGCTACAGTGCCGGTGAAATGCTTGGGAAGAATATAAGTGCATTTATGTTCAGTGAAGAGTTAGAAGATCATTATAAAAAAATAGCAGATAGGAAAAAAGGACTTTCCCAGCGTTATATAAGACGTTTTATAAGAAAAGACAGCCAGACGATATGGCTTCTTGTCTCGGCCACTCCTGTCTTTGACAGGGAAAGAAATTTTGCCGGCTCTTTTGCCATGGTAACAGATATTACAGAACTTATAAAAATAGAAGAAGCACTCAGGAAAAGCGAAGAAAAATACAGAAAAATATTTGAAAACACCGTTGAAGGTATTTTTCAGACAACTCCGGAAGGGAAGTTCATTACAGTAAATCCTTCACTCGCAAAGATGTTCGGCTATTCATCACCGGAAGAAATAATTTCTTTCGTTAACGACATTGGCTATCAGATTTATGTAAACCCGGGAGACAGATTAAGATTTAAAGAAACACTTGCAAAGAATAATAAAATTACAGGATTTGAGATAGAGGCTTATAAAAAAAACGGGCAGAAAGTATGGCATTCCCTCAATGCCTATACGGTTCGAGATGAAAAAAGTAACATTCTTTATTATGAAGGAACCTGTGAAGATATAACAGCAAGAAAAAAGATGGAAGAAGCTCTGAAAATTGAAAAAGCAAAGCTGGAAATAGCTTCTTTAGCAGGTAAAGTAGGGCTCTGGACATGGCATATTGAAACAGGAATCATAGAATGGTCATCTGCAATACAATCCATGCTGGGCTACAATGTAACAGACCTCTCAGGCCCTGTTTCACTGTGGGAAGATATAATTCACCGTGATGACCGAGAAAGAGTCATGGTAAGCCTGAACAATCACCTTAAAGAAAATACGAGATACAGGATAGATTACCGTATCAGAAGATATGACGGAACATACATCTGGTGGCTCGTAACAGGTTCATCGGAAAGAGACAGTAACGGCCATGCTATAAAAATGTCAGGAGCATGTGTGGACATTACAGAGAGAAAAGTTATAGAAGAAGAACTTATGAAAACAAGGGCACTCTTCAAGGCAGCTCTTGAACAGTCACCTGTAGGGATAACCATAGTAGACTGGCCTGACATGAAGTTTTGCATGGTAAATAATACGGCAACAAAGATTACAGGCATACATCACGGAGATTATATGAACATCTCCGGCGACACAACTGATAAGGATTCATGGGAATTATTTTATCCTGACGGCATAAAATGCGGCATAAAAGATTTTCCTCTTACAAAGAGTATACTTAACGGTGAATTCATAAAAGATCAACTTATGATCATAAAAAGAGCCAGCGGTATTAACCGTTATATACTGGTCAGTTCTGCACCTGTTTTCAATGACTGCGGAGACATCATAGCCGGAATATGTATCTTCCCCGATGTAACAGATGCCCGTAAGGCAGAAAAAGAAAAACTGGAAATGGAGAAAAAACTTCTTCATGCCCAGAAACTGGAAAGTCTTGGTGTAATGGCAGGAGGTATTGCCCATGATTTTAACAATCTCCTTATGGCATTACTGGGAAACCTGGAACTTGCCAGAATGGATATTTCACCATTTTCTCCTGCAGTTACATATATAGACGGAGCACTTCAGACATCCAGAAGAGCGGCAGACCTGACCAGACAGATGCTTGCCTATTCAGGGAAAGGCAAATTTGTTATTACTCCCATAAATCTGAATGAACTGGTAGAAGAGAATTACCATCTATTTAAAGCTTCACTTTCAAAATCTGCTATATTAAAACTGGAAATGTCTCCCTGTATACCCGGTATGGAAGGAGATCCCGGTCAGATACAGCAGATAATAATGAATCTTATTACAAATGCTTCTGAAGCCATAGGAGATAAATCGGGAATAATTACACTTGCCACAGGTATGGAACATTGTGATAAATCATATCTTGAAAAAAGCAGACTTGAAGAAATACCACCTGAAGGTGCATTTGTCTATATAGAAGTAAAAGATACAGGATGCGGTATGGATAAAGAAACACAGGACAGACTGTTCGATCCATTCTTTACGACAAAATTTACAGGAAGAGGTCTCGGTATGTCGGCAGTAATGGGCATTATAAAAAGTCACAGAGGAGCCATTATAGTAGACAGTGTCAGAGGCATGGGAACGTCTATTAAAGTATTCTTTCCTGCATGTAACTATGATGCAGGAACAGATTACGGTAAAGAATACCATGCTACTCAGGTCACAGTGCCTTTAAAAACAATGGATGGGACAATACTGCTCGTAGATGATGAAGATATAATACTTGCCACATCGGAAATAATATTACGGAGACTTGGTTTTAAGGTTATTACGGCATCAGACGGTGAGAAAGCAATCAAGATTTTCAGTGAACAGCCGGATAAGATTGACTGTATCATTATGGATTTATCTATGCCAAAGATGGACGGACTGACGGCCTTTAAAAAGATAATCGATATAAAACGTGATGTAAAAATTATTCTCTCCAGCGGATATAACGAAGAAGCAGCAGTAAGAGAACATACGGGCGGACTTGCAGGATTTCTTGAGAAACCGTATCAGATAGAAGATCTGCAGAAAATATTGCAAAAAACGTTAGGATAACAGGGGCACACGTGTGCCCCTGATAAACCAAAATTATTCTCTTACAAAATGGGGGATATTATGTGGAATTTCCAGGGACAATTCCACAAGACCTTCGCATATGCCGTCTTTATACCAGGGAGCCTGATATATAAGTTTTTTCTTCCCATTTTTTTCAATCGTATAGATATTGGTTTCTTCTTTTTCGAGTAATTCCCTTATCATGGTTTGAGCTTTCTCCGGATGACATGCCATGAGACTGGTTCCTACAAGAGAACTTCCGCCGCTACCGGCAAAAGTCTTACACGATTTTTCGTTCATTGAAAGAATAATACCTTCCCTGTCACATACTGTTATGGCTCCGTTAAAATCCTTTATCCAGTTATTCAAATAAATCACCTATTCTTCTGTATACTCAATAGTTTCTTCCGTATACTCGGTAGTTTCTTCATAAATAGTGTTATCATCATCAACATAAAAGGTTCCTGAATCATGTAATGTATCGCTGAATACAGGATCACTGTTATCTAAAATAATATTGTCTCTTCCGTCTATAATATAATATGAACTGTCGTCAACTGAAATAGGTCTGTCACATTCCCAGGTAACTTCCCAGTATTCCACCGGGTCTACAGTTATAAAATAATCATTATAAGCAGGTAGAACAACAGTATCATAACAATACCAGTAATCATTGCAATCTACAAAATAAGGACGGAAAGAAGGGTAATAAAAAGTTGTAGTTCTGTAAAACCCGTTCCACCATCCCATCAGAGATTGAAACACAGAAAGAGAAGCCATAAGTCCCATACTATTATCCTGGGCTTCTAAAATACGTTTATTTTCTTCCCTCATTTCCTTCAATTCATTGAGAAGTTCTTTAGAATCACCGAGTTTTGTTTCAACTTCAGAGAATTTTTTATCCAGTTCGCTGCTTTTTGCTTTCAGAGCTGTCATCTGTTTGCTGTCATCTGCCGTAAAATTGCTGTTTTTCAGAGGGAGAGATTCAATGTAATGCTGGCTGAATGCGTCCCATCCGTTTACAAGAGTTGTAACTCCTATTTCTACGTTTTTATTATTTATTTTTTCATAGCGATAGCTTGCTCTCACATCTGCCATGGATGTTGTTACATCTCCGACAAATTTACCTATATTTTTATTTTGTTGTTTCATAGCATCTTTTAATGAAGCAAGATTAGATTTCGCATTTTCCAGAGAAACATAAAAAGGATCTTTAGCCGGATTGGCCGGCTGATAATTCTCAAATATCAGTGTGAAAGCCTCCTCCAGTTCTTCTAGCATAACCGGTGCGCTGACATTTCTCTTGTTCTTAAAAAGATGTTTTCCATCTGCTCTGGCCTGTTCACATAAAAAAGATATTACAAAAATCAGGAGAAAAATTATACCTCCATAAAACTTTTTCATAAAATCACCTCTTAATAAATTTGTTTAATTGTAACAGTAAAAAAACAAATTTTCAATAGGGATTCAGTTGTTTTTTATCTTAATATGAAACAGATTTACCGTCAGAGACATTTGAGGAGTCCTGCATGTTCCGGGTCATATCTAAAATATCTTGTAGTAAACATAACAGATCTTCTGTTTGAGAGAACAATGTCGGCACTCAATATAGAAATACCACTGGAAGCCGCATATTCTTCTATTTTTTCACCGAGTCTGTTTCCAACCCATTTTCCCATGGAATTTTTCTCTACTATTATATTATTTACATATACCTCTCCCTGTTCTGTAAAATGATCTTCATTGTATGCCACAAGAAAAAATCCCAGAAGTTTTTCCTCTTCTTCTGCTACAAAGCTTACCATATGACCGGTTTTTAATTTATTTCCAAGTTCATCACAGAAATGCTCTCTGCACTGTTCTATTTCTTCGTGAGAATAATTTCGCAAAGGTGATATCAAATGTTCGAGGTTTTCCTTTATCAGTCTTATCATAAAAGGAAGATCATCAGGTTTTGAAGGTCTTATAATAAATCCGCATGGTTCATTCTTTTTATCTATTTTGAGTTTTTTATAAAACCTCTTTCTTTCTATTTCATAACCTGACGAAATAAAGAAATTCAGTCTTTTTTCGTCTGCCAGAGGTATCCTTAAAGCAATATGTCTCAGACCTTTCTCTTTTGAAATCTCTTCGGCTTTTCTGAGCAGTTCCGATGGTACAGAACTTTCCCGGTAAGGTTCTGTTACAGAGAGATCAAAAATCCATGCCTGAGGTATACCTGTAATAAGTTCATTATTTGCCGTATCCAGAAGCAGATATCCAAGGGGCCCGTCATGATTGTCTGAAGCAATCAAAAACTTATAATCAGGTAGAACTTTTATAAGATTTAAAACCTGTTTCATTTCAGAAAGATATTTTTCCCTGACAGAAGCAGGATTAACATCATGCCTTACAGGAGAAATCTGTGAAACAGATGTTTCAAAAGCAAGATTTAATATAAAAGGATAATCCTTTTTCGAGATTTCCCGAATGTTCATAATAGTGAATAGTGAGCAGTGAGTAGTGAGTAGACAGAACTCTCTGCTCATCTGGCATAAAGTTCAGGGAATTTTCTTTTTCCCCGGTGATTCCCCTGATAATTATACCATTTAAGTATTTTTATTTCTACTATATATACATAGAAAGAAATTTTGAGTATAATTACTGTAGTCGTGATGCGTAACAGATTATATTCTTACACAATACAGAATAATTATTGACCTGAGCATAAGCATGTAATAAAGGTCTTCTACGCGTGACGGGTTTAATCCCTGCGCAT
>CALARM010000334.1 GCA_937888925.1 uncultured Synergistia bacterium
CTCATTGCGGTAAAAAAAGAACACTTTGACAGAGCCATAGACTATTTCAATAAAGTACTGGAGATTAATGATGATCCTTTTGTATATTTTGAACTTTCCAGTATATACCTTACAAAGGGTGACAGAAAAAAAGCTATAAAACATCTGCAAAAAACTATTGAAGTAGATAATAATTATCTGGATGCCTATTATTCTCTAGCTCAAATATATGAAGAGTCGGGAGAGATAGATAAATCTATAGAATATTACAGTGTATGCGAACAAATGGCACCTGACTTCATTGATGTTTATATAAATCTTGGCATGATTTACAAAAAAAACGGTGATTTCCAGAAATCTCTCGAATATTTTGAAAAAGCCTTCTCGCTGGATGAAAATCTGTTTCTTGTAAATCTGAATCTGGGACTCATTTATGAAAAATATAAAAAACCGGATCGCGCTCTTAATTATCTGCAGAGAGCCCTGACTATAGAACCTTCGAGACAGGGATTATACAATGTCATAGCAGGTATTTATAAAAAATCAGGCGATATAAACAGTGCTATTATAGCCTGTGAGAAATGTCTTGAAATAGGGCCTGATAAAGAAGCTTTAACTAACCTTGGTAAAATATATTATCAAAATAATAATATTAAAATGTCTGTAAAATATTATCAGAAATTACTGGAGCTTGATCCTGAAGATTTAGATATTCATATCAGGATAGGCAATATATTTTTCGAACAGGGTGATCTTGATTCCGCTTCATCTCATTATCATGTGGCTTTACAGATAGAACCGGAAAATGTAGAAGTCAATATTAATCTCGGCAGGTTTTATCAATTCAGAGAACAGTGGAATATGGCTATAAGTCATTACCATGAAGCTTTGAAGGTGGAACCTGATAATAAGAAAGCTCTCATAGGGCTCGGAGAAGCTTATAAAGGGAAAACGAAATATGACAAAGGTTATCTGGGGCCAACGATAGAAACCTTAAAAAAAGTACTCTCACTGGATAAAAATAACGTGGAAGCTCTGCAGAATCTGGCAGAATTATCTCAGGAAGAAGGAAATTTTCAAAGGGCCATCAAAATTTATAAAAATATTCTGGAACTGGACAGTAAGAATATATCAGCCCATATAAATATGGCAACAATTTATGACCTGCAGGGTTCCGGGGAAGAAGCCTTCGAAGAGAGACTTGCTGCTCTGGAACTGGACCCATATAATACCAGACTCCTTTTATCTCTTGCCAATTACTCTCTTGAAAAGGAAGATTTTGACAGTGCTCTCAAATATGCCAGAAGAATTCTTGAAACAGGTGCTCCCAATCTGGAAGCAAATTATATAATGGCTGTAGTATATGTCGGAAGAGATAAACTTCCTGAAGCAAAAAAATATCTCGAAAAAATACTCTACAATGACAGAGGAAATATTATGGCCAATTATAATCTTGGGCGACTTTATGAACAGCAGCAGGATTATAAAAAAGCCATCGACTATTATAACAGAGTATTACACATTGATAAATCCTATACTCCTGCCATGGGAAGACTTGCATTCTCTTATTTTCAGAACGGTGAAACAGAAAAATCTCTCGAACTTTATGAAGAACTTGTGCGTCGCGATCCTAAAAATCTTGATATAAATCTGAAGCTTGCCGATCTATACAGTGAGTCAGGTAATAAAAAGTCTTCAATAGAATATTATAAAAAAGCACTGGACCTCAGAGGAGATAAAAAGGAAATCTTACTTAAACTCGGTCATATGTATATGGAACTGGAAGATTTTTCTGCCGGAATGGATATCTATAAAGAAATTCTGGACAAAGGATACGGAGATGTATTTTCTTTAAAAAATCTCGCTCTGTGTTACCGGAAAACAGAGAATATCCAGGGAGCTCTGGAAACATATGAAGAATGCTTGAAATTACAGGAAGGAGATCATGAGAGCCTCTGCGGTATTGCTCTCATATACGAAGAAAGCGATAATATAGAAGAAGCGGTTAAATATTATAATATCATACTTGACGCAGATAGTAATTACGCTAAAGCTGTTTATGGCATGGGGAAAATACTGTTAAAAACAGGGAATATACAGGAAGGACTTGCATATCTGGAAAGATCTGTTTTACTTGACAGGGAATTCTATGAAGGTTATTACGAACTGGGTAATTTTTACTGTAAAGAAGGCAATATAGATAAAGGTCTGTCCTATTATTCTACTGCACTGGAATTAAAACCTGACAGCACAGGAATAAACAAAGCCACAGGAAATATATATCTTACAAAAGAGGATTACCAGAAGGCATTGTTTCATTATGAAAAGGTTTTAGCAATAAATCCCGAAGACAGAGAAGCCAATATGGTTGCAGGAGGACTTTATTATAAAACCGGAGACTATGAAAAGACCATGACCTGTTATGAAAAAGTATATGATACGGGAGACTTGAATGTAAATTTTATCCTGGCAGATATATATTACAGACAGAAACAATATACCATGTCATTAAAATATTACAATATATGCCTCAGAATCGATAAAAATATAGGAATAATTCAGAACTCGGCAGGATTACTTTATTATGAACAAAAA
>CALARM010000335.1 GCA_937888925.1 uncultured Synergistia bacterium
CTGATTGAGAGGTTCAACTTTAAGAACTGCCTGATATTCTCCCCTTGCTGCCGTAAGCCATCCGTTTTGAGAATAGGCATCTCCCAGACCGGTATGAGCTTCGAGAGAATCAGACTGCAGGGATAAAGCTTTCTCATAATTATCTATTGCAGACGGAATATCAGATTTCATCATGTATATATTACCCATATTTATATAGGTTTTAGCGAGGCCCGGTTCCAGTTCTGCTGCTTTCTGAAAATATTCCATAGCCTTATCGAGTTCTCCGAGAGCGGAGTAACATACGCCAAGTCCATTATAAGCAGGAGCATAAGAAGGATTTATTTCCAGAGCTGCAAGACATTCTGAAATCGATTTCTGGATCTCTCCTTCGATATAATATCTCATTGCCTCTTCATAATGAAATATTTCCGAAGCTGCACATGAGGGATAAAGAAAAAAGTAGAGTAAAAAAATCATGGATAAGAAAACACATCTTATAATACTCATCATTTATCATTCCTCAGTGGTGATAACGGCAAATATGCCCCTGATTGATTACAGCTTTGGGTTGCCGGGTGTTGGGTTAAGAAGATTTAACTATCACCAAAATCCAAAAATTGAAGAGATTATTTCTTTACAGTCCCTTATTATTGCGTCAGACAAATTAAAGTTCAAAAAATTTCTACTGAAATGTTATGTAACTGCCATGACCGGATGGTTACAACGAAGAACGAGAAACTGTTCCTCCATTCACTCTTCACTCTTCAAACCTCACTCTTCACGATTCTCATATAACTCTCATGCTTTATTCCTGTGACAGACAAAAATTTCTATTCTGTCATTCCCTGGAAATATTAAATCTGACTTCCAATTTTTTCAAACATTCTGTCATACGATCCTTTGTTCTGTTATCACTTTCTCTGTCTATTGCTTCCTGAAGTCTGTCAATACAATCTTTCGAGCCGGATTTTGCTATGATTTGAGCAATTTTTTCCCTTACATAACCGGCTTCATGACCGAGTCCTCCAGCAAGTTCTTCTTCGCCATCGGGCCCCATTTTTTCAAGAGCTTCTATAGCAGCTTTCTGGACATAGACATTACTGTCATCTTCAACCAGTTCAATCAAAGCTTTTATTGCTCTTTTATCTTTTATAAGCCCCAGAGCCCTGACGGCACAGTAAGGAAGCATCCAGTTATTTGATTTAAGGGACCTTACAAGAGGGGGGACTGCAAGTTCTCCCATGCTGGATAAAACCTGTATTGTCTGCTCTCTCAAATAATCATTACTATCTTTAAGTGTTTCAATCATCTTTTCAACGAGAGACTCATCGGCAAGTTTTCCAAGTGCCTGGGCAGAGGCCATTCTGACTTCAATATTTTCATCCCTTATACCGTTCAGAAGATATTCTATTGCTTTTTTATCTCCCAGTTCACCAAGTCTCAGAGCTGCATATTTCCTGAGATATGGTATAGGATCTTTCGTGAGCGCTGTAACCAGTTCATCGAAATTATCCTTCATCATCATACGGGTCGCACCGGGGGTGGCAGGTTTAGTCACTCCGGCAAGAAGTTCCCTGGCTTTTTTATCTTCGTCTGTTACATCCTTTTTTTCTTCAACTGTATTCTGTTTCTTTTTCCCCCCCATAAGATCACTTATGCCTTTTGTTAAATTACTGAAAAAAGAGCTTTTCTTTTCCCGGACATCTTTCAAGAATAACACCCTCCTTTAATCGTGACGCGGGACGCGGGGATAAATGTTTCCGTAATGTATTTATCTGATAGTTATATCCGGCAGCAACTCCATTACCAAATCATACACTTCGTCACTGCTCATTTTGTAGAGGCAGCTCACTTCCTTTATGCATTCACATTTATAACATGGCAGACAGTCATGATTTGCTATAATCTTCTTTTCTCTTCCGTAAAGTTCTATTTCCTGCGGACATGTAGGACCGAAAAAGCTAATAACAGGTATTTTCTGTGCTATGGCAAGATGCATGGCCAGTGTATCTCCTGTAACCAGCATATGACAGTTATTCACGATAGAAGCAAATCTCCTCAAACTGTTATTATGTCCTGTATCTATAACAGGTGCTTTTTTCTTTATAATTCTGTTCCTTTCTATTTCATCAGGCCCTCCGAGAAGAACTATTTTAATATTATCTATAGTGTTATGCAATTTATGTGCCAGTTCAATAAAACCTTCTTCAGACCATTTTTTTGTGGCATAAACACGTCCGGCACCTGTATTTAACCCTATAACTATATTATCGTCATGTATTCCCAGTTCATTAACATATTTTTTCCCTTCTTCTATTTCTTCAGGAAGTAATGTAAACATATATTCATCTTTCTCATAGGGAATGTTACATGCTTCAAAGATTATCTCCTGATAGGTCTTCTGATTTATGTTGAATTTAAGGTCATCATCTATTCCAAGTCTGAATGCATAGATAGCTTCATCATTTAAAGGATAAATATTTCCTTTTTTATGAAAAGAAAATCCTTTCTTTTCCGGTGCTTTTACCATTTCAGCAAGAGCAGTAGCTCTTATTTCCTTATCCAGGGAATAAAGTATGTTAAATTCTTCTATCTGCAACCTCAGGACATTCGCCAGATCATATGATAACACTTTATCAATAAGAGGATTATTTTTCAGTACCTCTACAGAATAACTATCTGTAATCCAGGTAATATGGCTCTCAGGATACAACCTTTTTATCCCGTA
>CALARM010000336.1 GCA_937888925.1 uncultured Synergistia bacterium
CATACAGAGTATTTTCTGTCCGTAACGCCAGTACATATTTGGCCAGTCTTCTGAAATATCTATTTCATCTATGGGGAAGAAATCAAGCGGTATAGGGATAACGCCTAAATTCATAAGTTTTTGAGGAAGTCCCAGGTTTACACCTGGATCACATCCATTATAAGGACGGCTTACAACAATAACAGCCTTATCTTCAGGTTTCAGACTGTCAAGTATTGATTTACCTCTGGCCTGAAGAGTCTTATAGAAATTATCCTGAACTTCTGCTGCTTTCTTTATGGCATTTTTAACATCTTTTCCTTTCAATCCAAGGGTTTTACCCATTTCTGCCAGTTCTTTCTGAACAGCTCCGGTATTATAACCTTCTTTAAAGAAAAGTGCCGGTTCCAGAACTTTAATGCCTGCTTTTTCAAAATTAATGGCAGAACGAAGAGTATAAGGAATACTCTGAACATAGGGACAGCTGAAACTTTCAGGAAGATTTGGATTATTCTGCTTCATATTTATAAGGCTCGGAAGGAAGAGATATTCAACATGCTTATCCATAAGATTATAGACATGGCCGAGAGCGACCTTTACAGGGAAACAGGTTTCTGCCACTGCGTTTTCTACTCCCATATGAATAATCTTTTTCGTAGTCGTATCTGACAGTACTATTTCATATCCCAGTTCTGTAAAAAAGGCAGACCAGAAAGGAAACATTTCATAATACATAGTAAGAATTCTTGGGAAACCTATTTTCTTATCCCCTGTTTTCTTATTTTTCTGATAATATTCAGTAAGAAGGGTTTCTCTTTCTTTAAAATAATCAGGAATATTATTTTTCTTTCTTGTTTTATCTATTTCAAACTTTTCACATCTGCTGCCATAGAAGAGATTTTGACCGTCCTCTACCGTAACCTTTCTTATTTCACAGAGGTTTGAACACTCTTTACATTCAAAAGAACTTATCTCATATTCCATATTAACAATATCAAAGCCTTTAAATCTGCTCTGTGTAATTCCTTCTTCTCTGCAGTATTCCTGGGCAAGTATGGCAGCACCTATAGCACCTGTTACATCAAAATTCGGCGGTATACTTATAGGTTTACCGAGAACACTCTCAAAAGCTGCCTTTACACCCTGATTGTTTGCCACGGCTCCCTGGAAATATATCTTATTTCCAATCTTACGTTCTCCCACTACCCTGTTAAGGTAATTCTGTGCTATTGAATAGGAAAGGCCTGCTACTATATCGGCTTTTTCAACACCTAACTGCTGGTTATGAACCACATCTGATTCCATAAAAACAGTGCATCTTTCACCGAGACATGACGGACATTCGGAAGAGAGGGCAACTTCACTGAATTCTCCCTTTATATTTACATCCAGTCTTTCTGCCTGTTCTTCAAGGAATGAGCCTGTTCCTGCGGCACAGACCTTGTTCATCTCAAAATCAACGATAGCTCCGTTTGAAAGGCTTATATATTTTGAATCCTGGCCGCCTATTTCAAATATTGTATCTACATCAGGATCATAATGAGCTGTAGCAGTGGCCTGAGCAGTAATTTCATTTCTTACTGCATCGGCACCTATGAGATCTCCTATCATATATCTTCCTGAACCGGTAGTTCCCACACCTGAGACTATAACATGATCTTTTATTTCTGAGCCCACTTCTCTGATGCCCTGTCTTACCGCTTCAATAGGTCTTCCTGCAGTTCTCAGATAGCTTCTTGCCACAACCTTCCTGTCTTCACTTATGGCAACAACATTTGTACTTATAGAACCAATATCTATACCGAGATAAACCTTTAATTTCTTATCGGAAGAAAGAGGCTTTTCTTTACGAAGCAATTTGGAAACATCTACGGCACTTTCCCTTGAAAGGGGAACCATAGATTTTCTTTCTTTTCCTCTGTTACTTTCAAGATATGCTTCAAGTTCCGAAAGACTCCATGTTATTTTCTGTATATCCGAAACGGTCATACGAAGTAAAGCCACGCCTATGGCAGGCATGGACGGGAAATGATCGGGTACTATTAATTCACCGTCTGTAAGACCGAGCACTTCTCTGAAAGCTCTTATCATACCTTTATTTGCCGCCACACCGCCCTGAAACACTACAGGTTTTATAAAATCTTTCCCTTTACCTATACTGCTTCTGAAATTTCTGGCCATAGCAAAACAGAGGCCTGATATAATATCATAAACAGGTGTTGCTTCCTGCTGCAGGTGAATCATATCGGTTTTAGCAAAAACACTGCAGCGGCCGGCAATTCTCGGAGGGGTTTTGGATTTGAGGGATTCTTCGCCGAACTGTTCAATGGTGAATCCCAGTCTTGTTGCCTGCTGATCCAGGAAAGAACCTGTTCCTGCAGCACAGATGGTATTCATGGCAAAATCTTTCACCATCATAGTTTCCGAATGTTTATCATATTCTACAAGGATAAGCTTTGAATCTTCTCCGCCTATTTCAATAATCGTTCTTGCCTGAGGATGGAAAAGTTCTACTGCTTTAGCCTGTGCAACGACTTCATTTACAAAGGTACCTTTAATTTTGTCAACGATAAGTTTTCCCCCTGAACCTGTAACACCTATATCCCATATATTCTCTACGGGAAATTTCGCTTCCACATCTTTAAGTGCGTCAAGGGCAGTCTTTACAGGCTGTCCCATATGTCTTATATATTCTTCTTTCAATATCTCCTTTTTTTCATTTAAAATTACAAGATTTACGCTTACGGAACCAATATCAATACCTAAAAACAATTTTTCACTCATGTTCTTAAAAAGTCAACTCCTTAATTTTACAGCCAGACATGGCTAAATTGCATAAAGACTATAATAATTTCTAAACTGTCTGTTGTCAAGGTGAGAAATTACATAAAACTATGTTTTTATTTTAA
>CALARM010000337.1 GCA_937888925.1 uncultured Synergistia bacterium
ATTGAATAAAGAAGATTTAAAACTGTAAGCAAAAATAGCCAGGTTTTTCTTGTTGGTATTATGGAGGTGTTGATATTTTTGGGGTTTGAAAGTTTATATATATAACCGTAACAACATATAACAAAAAGAACCGGGCAATATAACGTCATAGCCGTTTCGGCGCTTCAGGCCAATTTTCATCAGGCTTTACCGGTTTTGCCTGATCGACTCCAAGTCGTTCAGCATTGATTTCTGCAAAGACAAAATTCTCCGGAGGTACAGGAACATCAGCAAGGCGCCTCAGCATAGCAAGCTGGCCTGCATGAGTCATTGCATCGGATAAGGGCCCCTGAAGCAATCGTTCTTCTGACATCTGATTTAACAGAGGATTACCGGTTTCAATATGCCGCCCGAGCTCTTGAAGCATATCATGAAAACGTATAATTTCTTCATGTAATGACGGAAGAGGCTCTGCTTTATATCGACCTCCGATGAAAAAGGTACGTGCGTATCCCAGCACACTTGTCATATGTCGAATCAGTTCTGCAGGAGTGCGTATTTCATTCCCGGCCTGAAATGTTCCAAAGTCCGCCGGAGCACCACGCAAAGCTTTCTGTGTACGATAGGCAAGAGCTGCTAAAAAATGACGGAGCAATTTTTGTTTATCGTTCATAATCTTATATTACCTCTTAACTATTAAGCTGTTTTTGCAAGACGTAAACCTGTATAGTTATTTTTTTCTTCAGGTGACAGGTGTCCATACATGCCATGGGAAATAGAATAACACCAAAAGAATGTTTTATTATCACCATTTCCAAATTGAAATACTCTATCACCTATATCAGTTAAATCTAATTTATCACTTTCTTTTTTATCAAAGATATACATCCATTCTGCTTCTGTAGGAATTCGATAGCCTTTTTTGGATATATTACATGTAATATCCGGAGGAACTCCAGAATAGCAACAGTCTTTTGAAGATAAATTCGGGCTATTCATTGTAAGCCAGTTACAGTATTTAACTGCTTCATACCAGCTTAAATTGACTGCAGGTAAATCATTTCCTTCATTGAGATAATTGGGATTATAGCGACAATACTCTTTATTTGTCACCTGAGTTTTACCCATATAAAATGAATTAATTTCCACCTTTGTACGTTTGTAATTAACATCCATTTTAACTGTTCCATGAGAAAGTAAAGTCATTTCTGAGAAAATCGGTTCTTCAGGTTCTAATAAATAGCCGAGAGTGTATATACCAAAATTTTTAGTTTTAATTATTGCATAACCATCTTTTGATTTTTCTACTGAAAGCTTTTCTCGGGCTTTTTCTGTAAATTCTCTCCAGTTTATATTACCGGTCAAATACAGACCAGATAGTTCTTTATACTTTAATTCCGAAATCGGGTAACATATACTGATTTCTTTTTTAAACTGCAAATTCTGCGGAGATAATTCATGTGGCATAATATAAGAAAAATTATTTTTATTATTGAATTCTTCTTCTGAATAAAATCTATGTTTATATTCAAGTCCCTCTGGAATAACACCAATAATTATTTCAACTTTTTTATCTAATGCACCTCTTGGAATGATAAGTTTCAAATTGGAATAAGGATGAATAACTATTGCACCATCAGTTCCAACATCTACAGGTATATAAGTTGGTATTGGTGTATGTTCAGGCCTGATACCCATAGTCATAGAATAATCTGGTTCAGGAACTGGCTTATGAGTTACCAATGGAGGTGGAGCGTCATCTGTAGATGACTCTGTTGCAACTGCATTACATCCTGTAGCAAGTAAAGCCAATGTAGCAGCAGCATTTTTTAAAAAGTTTCTTCTTGATGTCCGTTGAATTATCAAATTCTCAATCATGTCTTTCAATCTATTATCAGGTATGCTTTGTAATAGTATTTTATCTTGAGATGATAACGAAAATTCTGGAGCTTCAAGAATAGATTTTCTATCGTTTAATAATTTCTCTTTAAAAATTTTATCAGTAGATGCATTTAAAAGTATTTTTTCTATATTACCATTAACATTCGGCAGATTTTTTCTGGGTGGCTGGCCTCCTACTATGGTCAGTTTATTAAAGAAATTGTTATTTTTATCTGTTTCACTCAAAATTTCCCCTCTTCTCTTATAGTTATAGTCATCATTATAAAGATTATATAATTATTTTTCTTATTTTTAAAGACCTGTCGTGTAAAAACAAGGATTATGCATTATTTATTAGATATTCTAAAGTTTTTAGAATGATACCACAGCTTACCATTATATCAAATTATTATATTTATTACTTCTAAAATTTGACTATAAATAATTTATGCAGTAAAATAT
>CALARM010000338.1 GCA_937888925.1 uncultured Synergistia bacterium
ATCTGAAAGCTCTTATTGCAGATACAAATATGCTTGTTCTGGCTGCCATAGAAGGTAAACTGGACATAAGAGCAGATGTGGCAAAACACAGTGGAGATTTCAGAAAGATTGTAGAAGGTGTTAATAAAACACTTGATGCAGTCATAGGTCCTCTCAATGTATCTGCAGAATATGTTGATCGTATCAGTAAAGGAGACATGCCTCCCATTATTACTGCAGAATATAAAGGTGATTTCAACGAGATTAAAAACAATCTGAATGTCCTTATAGGAGCACTGAATAATATTACTATTATGGCAGAAGAGATTGCAACAGGTAATCTTATTGTAAACACAAGAGAACGTTCATCACAGGATAAACTCATGCAGGCATTAAAACAAATGGTAATGAAACTTCAGGAAGTAGTGATAAATGTAAAAACTGCTGCAGACAATGTAGCAACAGGAAGTGTACAGATGAGTGCCAGTGCCGAGAACATTTCAGACGGTGCAAGTAAACAGGCAGCTTCTGCAGAGGAAGCTTCGTCTTCAATGGAACAAATGGCTTCAAATATAAAACAAAATGCAGATAATGCAACACAGACAGAAAAGATTGCAATTAAATCTGCAGAAGACGCCAAAGAAGGTGGTAAAGCTGTTTCGGAAACAGTAGATGCCATGAAAGAAATTGCAGGTAAGATATCAATTATTGAAGAAATTGCCCGGCAGACAAATATGCTTGCTCTGAATGCAGCAATTGAAGCTGCAAGAGCAGGTGAACATGGTAAAGGTTTTGCAGTTGTTGCCGCAGAAGTGCGTAAACTTGCCGAACGAAGTCAGCAGGCGGCAAAAGAAATAAGCCACCTTGCTTCTACAAGTGTGGAAGTGGCTGTACAGGCAGGACAGATGCTTGGAAGAATTGTTCCTGACATACAGAAAACAGCAGAACTGGTTCAGGAAATAAGTGCTGCCAGTACAGAACAGAATACAGGAGCAGAACAAATAAATAAAGCAATACAGCAGTTAGATCAGATAATACAGCAGAATGCTTCTATGGCAGAAGAAATGGCTTCCACTACAGAGGAACTTTCTTCACAGGCCCAGCAGCTTCAGAATATTATAGAATTTTTCAAAGTGGATAATACATCCCAGAAAATGCTTGGTAATTCAAAAGTAGCCAGAAAGGCTATTAAAGACAAAACAATGAAAGGAATAGAAGGAGGAGGAACTCAGGGATTTGAACTTAAACTTGCAGGTTCTGACAGTGAAGATGAAGATTATGTGAAGTTTTAAAGATGGTGAAGAGTGAAGAGTGAAGGGTGAAGGGATTACATGAAAACCGTGTGAATTTTTCCTTTCACCTTTCATTGCCTTATAGAATGAAGAACTTGCTTTATCTTATATTCCACCTCTTTATCCTGTTTTCCCTCGGCCACAGAGCGTGCTTTTTCCAGGATTTCTATGGCTTTGTTTTTATTTATCTGTATATATATATAACCAAGCTGACAGTAAGGTAATATCATGTCAGGACAGAGTTCCACCAGATCTTCAAAATACTGTTCTGCCATACATAAATGTCCCCGTCTGAGATACAGCTCACCAAGCGACATATGGGCCTCTATGTGATAGGGATTAATAGTTAATATTTTTTTTAACATCATCTCTGCTTTCTCTGTATATCCATAAGATCTGGCATTTTGTGCATCGACTGAAAGTTTTTCACAGAAAATCGCATCTTTTTTCTGTTTATATTTATTGAAATAAGCCATCAATTTACAGAATGACATACTGGAATAAGAGAAGATTTTATTCCATACAGGAAATGTCTCTACTGTAAAAGAAGGTTTCCCGCCATGTTCAAAGAGTATATGATAATATTTAAAATATGCTATTTTTTTTTCTCTATGAAAATCAAGCATATCGGGACAGATGGCTTCTTCTATAATCCTGGCTTTTATAGAAAAATTTTTACCGTAAAAGAGACTTTTAAGTTTTTCAAGAAAAGGTTCTTTCCCATCTATAACAGGAGAAGAAAGACATAAAAAACCCTTTCCGCCACAAGAAAGATAATCGGGAAAACCTTCTATGATCTTTAAAGGTATTTCTATGCCCAGGTCTCCGCCATACCCCGGAAGCCACGATTTAAAGTTATCGGGGAAAAAACCGAAAGGAGGATTGGATACTATTATATCATATTTATTTTCAACATTTTTATAAAGATCTGATTGAATGAATTTTACATGTTCTCTGTCGTTTAGAAAACTGTTATTAGTAGCAAAAACTATAGCCTGAGGGTTTATATCAACACCTGTCACAGAAGAGCAAAACCTGCTTAATGTGAGAGCCTGTATACCGGAACCGCAGCATAAATCAAGGCCTTTTTCATAATGTTTCATAGAAAAAAGTCTTCTAATATCCTTTGAAAGAAGATAAGAATCCTCTCCTATATAGACTCTGCTGTTTAAATCCTTATAAAAAGGTATTGATGTAGATATAAAATAAAAATAGCCGGTATGATCTATCTTTACCGGACTTATTTTTATAAGGGAATAAAAAAAATCATAATCGTATCTAAATATGTCTTTTTTTATAAAAATATCAATAATATCCGATTCGAGCAATTTCTCAAGATCAGTTATTTTTACAGAATGATTTTTAAAGAAAAGCCTGTAGAGTATATATAGTTCCCGGTCTTTTAGAGGCGTAAAAAAATCTAATATTCGTTCATAACGAAATCTTTTAAGTATATCCTTTATTATAAGAGTTAGTTCTCTGTCTAGCAACATATAGAAAAATTATAACATGAAATATTATACAAGAAAAGTTTTTTTACTGTTAAAAGGATTTATATATAAAAGGAGAAATAATATATTGTATTTATATTTATCCTCGCGTCATGCATTATGCGTCACGCGTTACAAAAAAAAAGAGGTGTCTTTACTAATGGTAAAATACAAAATTCCTGTTCTTGTTTTAATTCTATTTATGTCAGTAAGTATCAATTTCGTTTTCGGAGAAGAAACAGTAAAAATCGTTCTATTACATACAAATGACATACATGGCCATATATATCCCTATGAAGATGCCAGAATAGCTCCTGGACCTGAAAAAATAGGAGGTTTTGAATATCTCAGTACTTTAATTAAGAAGGAAAGAGCTGAAAATCCAGATGCTTTGCTCTTAGACGGAGGAGATATTGCCCAGGGGAGCCTTTATTCAAATCTTGCCTATGGAATACCTGTAATAGAATTAATGAATACAGCAGGTTACGATTGTCTGGCTCCGGGAAATCATGATTTTGACTGGGGAGCAGAAAAACTTTCAGGTATGATAAATGCAGCAACATTTCCAGTAATTGCTGCCAATGTAATAGAAAGAAAAAGCGGTAATTTTATTCCAGGTACAAAACCATATATATTAAAAGATATAAATGGTATAAGAATTGGAATTATAGGGATTGCCTGTACCGATACAACAGTATTAAGTCCTGAATGTTCAAAGGAAAAATATAATTTCTTATCGGCAGAGGAAACCCTGAAATGTTATATACCGGTATTAAAACAAATACATAAAGCAGATTTAATCATGGTAATTTCTCATCTCGGTTACAGAGAAGATGTAAAACTTGCAGACATGGTATCTGACATAGATATCATAGTAGGCGCTCACAGTCACACAGCTCTTAAGGAACCTGTAATGAAAAACAATACTATTATCATTCAGGCAGGTTGTTACCTTACTTATCTCGGAAAAACTGAATTAGAAGTAGATAAAGAAAAGAAAAAAATAATCAGTTACAGGGGCGAACTTATAAAAATTCTGGACAGCCAGATAGAACCGGACATGGAAGTCAAAGCATTACTTGATAAATACAAAGAAAAATATAAAAGTTTCGGAGAAAAAGTAATAGGAGAAGCATCTGTAGAGCTTACAAAATCCAATACAAAAGAATGTAATCTCGGCAATCTTATAGCAGATATTATGAGAATTACCGGTGAAGCAGATATAGCTCTAATTAATACAGGAGGTATTAGAGAAGATATTCCTGCAGGACCTGTGACAATAGAAAAAATTTATGGAGTTTATCCTTTTGAAAATATGCTTATCAGCATGGACCTTAAAGGAAAATACATAAAAGAAATAATTGAAACAACCTTTAACGGTTCCCATGCAATACTGCAGGTTTCAGGTTTAAAGATTAAATATGATTTTTCAAAACCGGGACGAGAAAAAACAGTAGAAATACTTGTAAATAACCAGCCTCTGGATGATGAAAAAATCTACAGGGTTACTACGGCAGATTTCCTGGCCATAGGAGGAGACGGTTATGAAAGCTTTAAAAAAGGTGAAAACCTCCAAAATATAATGCCCATAAGAGATTCTATTATAAAATATTTTCAGGATCACAGTCCTGTTTCAGCTGAGATTGAAGGAAGACTTGAAAATGTGGAGAAAAAATAAA
>CALARM010000339.1 GCA_937888925.1 uncultured Synergistia bacterium
GATAAAACTCTTTTCCCTCCTGAAGAAAAAAAAGGATCTTTTATAAAAAATGCCATAAAGAAATTCAGTGAAATGAAAGGCTGGCATATCATGTCAGGTATTGCAGGAATTGCTCTGGGAACAGCTCTGGGAAGTCTCGTTCTGCCTGCCGTAGTAGCTCTGCCGACACTGGGTCTGATTGGAGGATTTGTTGGAGAAGAAACATCTCACTGGATGGAAAGAGAAAGTCATACTGTAACAGAACCTTCTGAAAAGTATTTCCAGTAAAGAACGTGATTATAAAATTATCTGATCTGACTGATTACATTCCTCTCGGTGAGCTGCCTGTGAGTGAAACTGTAACAATTCAGGGTTTCCTGACGAACCTGTCATGGGAAGCAGGTGATTGCCTTTGTAATTAAGATACACATATTTACCATATGTTTTATAATATGTTTGTTTCTTCCATGTTATAGCAGTTCCCTGCCTGTCTGTAATACCGGAACCTGTATGGCAGAAAGACCTGCTATAAAACCTGTATCAATTCCGGTATTTTTTAATGATAAATTTCAGATTAAAAAAATCGGAACAGAACAGGATTCGGTAATCTCAGAAAATAATACACGGGCGATACTTGCTGCTTCAAACCATCAATTAAAAGTAAATGAATATTTTTCAAAATCTCAGTCATATATACCTTTAAGATACGATTATGTAAAAAAGCTTTATGTCAATTTTCCTGCAGGCAGCAATAGAAATAGCCCTTTTATCGATAAATGTAAAGGCAGAGCCCCTCCTGAAAGATAAATAGCCGGAACCGTCAGAAAATAAAGAAAATTCCTATGATAATCTATTTTATATTCAGGAGGTTTTTATGCATCCGTCTTTATTCGATGAAATGATAATTATTTTAACCCTTTCTGTTATTTCTCTATGTATATGTTTTAAATTGAAGATCCCCGGTATAGTCGGATTTTTTATTGCAGGAGCTATTGCAGGCCCCTATAGCCTGGCTCTGGTAAAATCTGTTCATGAAGTTGAAGTTCTTGCAGAGACAGGTGTTATTCTTTTACTTTTTACTATCGGTATAGAATTTTCAATAGCACATCTGGTGCAATTTAAAAAACCTGCTCTCCTGGGAGGTTCACTTCAGGTAATTTTTACTATACTTTTTACTTTTTTAATCTTAACGTTATACGGTTATAAGACAGGCGATGCTATTTTTGCAGGGTTCCTTGTATCCCTGAGCAGTACAGCTATTGTTTTAAAAATTATTCAGGGAAGAGGTGAAATGGACAGTCCCTATGGCAGGGTATCGCTTGCCATATTAATATTTCAGGATATTATCATAGTTCCTATGATGTTATTTACCCCTCTCCTGGGAGGAAATACTATCACATCGGATACTTCAATTTTTTTAATTGTAGTAAAAATAATTGCTATTATCGCCCTTGTAATAACAGGTGCGAAATGGATTGTCCCTTATCTTTTATATAAAATAACAAGAACGAAGAGTAAAGAATTGTTTATACTGACTGTTGTATTAATATGTTTCGGAGAGGCATGGATAACTTACAGCGCCGGTCTTTCCCTCGCACTGGGAGCTTTTCTGGCAGGAATAATCATCTCCGAGTCAGGATATGGCCATCAGACTATGGCAAGTATTTTACCTCTGAAAGATTTATTTATGAGTTTTTTCTTTATTTCTATCGGTATGCTTTTAAATGTAACGTTTCTTTACGAAAATTTCTGGATTATACTCTTTATAACAATTGTCGTGATTTTAGTAAAATGCGTTGTTGCAGGTTTTTCCACTTTTTTACTTGGCTATCCATTTCGTACAGTTATTCTGGCAGGCCTTGCTCTATCTCAGATAGGAGAGTTTTCTTTTATACTATCAAAAACAGGTATTAAATTCGCCTTGCTTTCGGATTACGCCTATCAGATATTTATTTCCGTATCGATTCTTACCATGGCTCTCACTTCATTTGTAATAACCCTTGCGAAACCTCTGTCACATATTGCCTTAAAGGTTCCTGTAAGAATGAAGACAGCCTTTCTGTCTGAAGAAGAAGGTGAAGAACCTGATAAAAAAGATAAAATGGAAAATCATGTAATTATAATAGGATTCGGAGTGAACGGAAGAAATCTGGCATGTGCCTGCAGGCTTACCGGTATCCCCTATGTGATTATAGAATTGAATCCCGATACTGTCAAAAAGGAACGGGAAAAAGGTGAACCGATTTTTTACGGAGATGCAGCTTATGAAACAGTTCTTCATCATTTTAATATAGAGAAAGCAAGGATCGTAGCCATAGGTATAAATGATCCTCCTTCAACACTCAGGATTACGGAAACTGTCAGAAGATTGAATAAAAGCATATATATTATTGTGAGAACCCGCTTTGTTCTGGATATGGACTCTCTTTATAAACTCGGTGCAGACGAGGTTATTGCAGAAGAATTCGAAACATCCATCGAAATATTTACCAGGGTGTTAAAGAAATATTTCATACCATCAAATGAAATTGAAGAAATAATTTCCCGTTCCAGAGATGATAGATATAAAATGTTCCGCACTACTGATACGGTAAGCACTATTCAGGACTTAACTCATATACCTGCTATTGAAATCACAACAGTTCGTATCGGTAAGGTACCTGATATAACAGATAAGTCTTTAGTAGAAATTGATTTGAGAAAGAAATATGAGATTACCCTGCTGGCAATTCAGAGAGATTCTCAGATAATAGAAAATCCTGACGGAAATACTGTTTTGAAGGAGAATGATCTCCTTGTATTACTCGGAACTGCAGAGAAAATAGCAGGTTTTTCCAATATGAAATAAATTTTTATGTAATAAGTAATTCAGATATTACTTTTCTGGTCGATTGCAGCAAGCAAATGTTTCATTTTTTTACTGTATTTGTCTTTCAACATGTTTATTCCATGTCTGAAAGCTTTTTCTTCTTCCCAGCATTTACATGCTTTACCTTCAAGAGGTTTTACTTGATGGATTTTACAATTTCTGCTGGTATCATCGAAAAATACACATGGTGTGCTGATGTCATATAATCTTTCTCCGCATAAAACTTTACTGGCAATATCTTCCCATTCATGGCGTCTTATGGTTCTTACGCCATCGTTTATTACAGTATAATTCTCTAGAAAAGCTGTGACAGACATATCCAGATATTCAGCTATTTTCTCCCCTTCTTCCTGAGTAATACTGCAGGGCCATGTCCAGCAGCATCCTCCGCATTGAACACATTCATCTTTCCCCAGGTCATAGGCACCCGGATTGGTGACAGCTCTTTTATCCAGAGTATCGTGATAATTATCTATGGCTCTGTCCAGACTGGTGTCAAGATATTCTACTATTGTATTGAAATATATGGATAGAGCATGTTCTATGGAATTTAAAATTTCAAATGTACTTAATTTCTGAATTTTAATATAGCACAGTTGTCCCCAGAAACTCCAGTAAATTTCCTGATTGTTTATGCATAATTGTTCTGCCATAACGATTGTACCTCCAGATCTTCCTTATAACCTGACAATGTCACATTTAATAAAATAGCAATTAGCAATTAGTTTTCAGTTAATAATTAAAGCTAATCGCTAACAGCTAATAGCTAAGAACTAAAAACTAATAACTATTTTATCAAAGCAGGTAATATGACAATGTCGAGATAATTATATCATAAAATATCCGATTAAGATCATGGATTTATACCTTTCATAACAGGAAGAATTGTTTATAGATAAAATAAAAAAAATTATAAATAAATTTCATTAAATGGAAATATTTTTTCAAAATTGCCGACTATATATTTAGAAGGATGTGGTGAGAAATTGAAAAATTTATATGGTCTTCGCTATCATTCAGGAGAAATATTTTCGGCTACTCCAGTAAAGTGCTGGCAGATGATAGCCTGGGCAGTGCAAGTCTGCAGTAGCCTCTAGATAACTCCTTTTTAAACAAAAAAACAGCAGGGCCGGTCATTAAAACCGGCCCTGCTGTTTTTAATCTGCAGTGCCTGCAAAAGCCTGAAGGTTCATAGTGAATACTCCGAAATTACCTGAATTTCCTCCGTCATTGTTACTCTGCATTGCATCGCCTGATATATTTGTTTCATCCTGAGGTAATTATTGTGTATTTCATAAATTAGGTGTCGTGACGGAGTTAATCCCTGTGCATTACCCATTACCAGGTCATTATGTATGGATAGTTGTGAAAGTAATTATAAATTAATTTTATTGGTATTACGTGTGTTTGTTTGATATTATGTTTTCTTATTAACATATTGTAAAAATAAAATACATTTGTATTGACAATAATATTATTGTATGGTATAAATATTTATATAGGGAGGTTGATGATAATGTATCACATCGGAAATATCTTCAGAGGCATAACAGTAATATTCATAGTTATGTTCTGCTTTCATAGAACGGAAG
>CALARM010000340.1 GCA_937888925.1 uncultured Synergistia bacterium
TCTGTGTATTCTGGGTATCCAGATTTCCCGTAGGTTCGTCTGCAAGAACAATCTTTGGAGAATTGGAAAGAGCTCTTGCTATGGCCACTCTCTGCTGTTCTCCTCCCGAAAGTTCCGTAGGCCTGTTGTTCAGTCTTTTCCCCAGTCCCATGTCTGTTAGAATCTGCGCCATTTTTTCTCTGTCTTCTTTTATAATCTTACCCCTGCTTATCATGGAAGGGAAAAGGGCATTCTCAAGGGCAGAAAACTCTGCCAGAAGGTAATGAAATTGAAATACGAAACCTATTGTTTTATTCCTCAGGTGGGCCACATCATTATTGTTTAATGTGCTTATATCTGTGCCGTCTATAAAAATTTTTCCTTCAGTAGGCCTGTCGAGCGCTCCGAGCATATTCAATAAAGTACTTTTTCCTGACCCTGATGCACCTACTATGGCAGCAAGTTCCCCTGCTTTTACTGTCAGGTCAATTCCTTTCAGGACTGTGACGGGAACTATTCCCGGATAAGTTTTTGTAAGATTTACTGTTTCTATTACATGGCTACTCATATCAAAAAATTCCTTTCCCTTTAAGCCAGTTTACCCTATAAGCTTCAGACACACTACAACATCCATCTTCGATGCTCTTCTTGCAGGGAATATGGCTCCGAGTAAACCTGTCATAATGGAAGTAACCATGGCGGTGATTATATCGTAAAAACTGAATTCCATGGGGTAAGAACTGTAAGTAGAGCCTTCGAATTCTATTTCCGTGGAACATTGTTTCAGACCGTAGGCCATACAGAGCCCTATTGATGTTCCTACAATGGCACCAATAAGGCCTACAATAAGCCCTTCTATGAGAAAAATTCTGACTATGCTTCTATTGGTGGCTCCCATGGCTTTAAGTATGCCTATATCTTTTGATTTTTCAATGACAGATACGACAAGTACACTGGCTATTGCCAGAGCAACTATGACCATGGAGAAATATTTAATCAAATACCCGGTGTTATCCTGTGCTTTTATTGCCTGCATGAGGCCCGAGTTTGTACTCATCCAGCTTTCTGCCTTATATTCTGTCTGAGCTTTGATTTTTTTTGCCACTTCATCGGCAGAATATATATCTTTCAGATGTATTTCAAGACTTATTATATCATTATCCAGTTTAAAGATCTGCTGCGCACTGTCCAGTGTAGTAATAGCATAACCTTCGTCCATACTTCCTGCACCCATAGAAAATATTCCGCTTACCTGACAGGTTCTCCCTATACCTTCAGGAGATAAAATACGAACCCTGTCTTTTAACGTTACTCCCAGATCTTTTGCAAGTTTTTTGCCTATAACTATCTGATCATTACCGAGAGAAAGGAATGAACCTTCTTTTACTTTTGACGAGATATTTACAACTTTGTCTGCCATGTCGGGTATTACTCCGTCAAGGAGAATACTCATTGTCTTTTCTCCTCTCGATATAAAACACTGACCGCTTGCTTTCGGAGAGAGGAAGTCTATGTTTTTATCTATTTTGAATAACTGTTCTTTAAGCAGCGGCCATGAAGATATCTTTGCTTTTCTCTGGGAAACCTTTTCCTGATCCGTAAAAAGTAAAGTCCCTGATTTTATTTTGTTTAAGTTTATTTCTTCCAGTGTTTTAGGTTCTCTGTCCTCTTCTTTTATAATTATATGGGCCCCTGTGCCTGTGACTTTTTTTATTATCTCTGCCTTTGAGCCGTTTAATAAAGCAGAAATTACAATAAACATGGCAACACCTATAGTGGCTCCTCCTATTATAAGAATAGTCTGAAGGCCGCCGGAACGTAAATGTCTTATGGCAATAAGAATTTCGTATGGCATTATGGCGTGACGCGTAACGCGTGACGCGTCACGCGTAAGAGAGCTACTCATTACGCGTCACGCATTACTCATTACGATTTTACATCCTATCTTTAATTATAATTTGATCCGTTACCTTTATACCTTCCCTGATTTCTATATAATCACTGCCTGTGGCACCTGTTATTACTTCTCTTTTTTCCTGTTTCCCTCTGTTCAGAATAAAAACATATTTTTTATTATTTTCTTTGAATACACAGCTTCTGGGAACGGTAAGACATCTATCTTTTTTATAGATTATAATATTTGTGTCTGCCGTCATATCAGGTTTTATATATTCAGGTATGGTAAGAAATTTTATTTTTATTTCTACTGTCCCTGTCGTTGAATTGACAGAAGGGGCAATTTCATAGATTTTTCCTTCAAGTGTTGTATCCGGGTAGGCATCCAGGTTAATACAGGCAGTCTGTCCTGTTTTTATGGAAGCAAGTTTTTTTTCGTCAAAATTCACCCTTACTTCCAGTTCTTTCTTACTGGCAATTCTCAGAAGTGGAGTTCCGGGCGTTATTCCCTGGCCGGGATTGACATTTTTTTCCAGAATTACTCCGTCTATAGGGGAGGTAAGGACTGTAAATTTCATACGGGCTTTTGCCCCTCTGAGAGCTGCTCTTGCTTCTTTTACCTTTCCTTCCGCCAGTTTTATATCTTCGGAAAGAGGCTGATTTATCAATCTCTGAAGTTCTTTTTCTCCTGCTTTTTTATTTTGCAGTGCTACATCATAGCCGGTTTTTGAATTATTTAACTGCTCTATAGCCTTGAGATTATCTTTACAGGCCTGTTCCGTAATATTAAGATTTTCTTCCGCACCTTTAAGAATGAATTTCCCTTCCTGCAGTGCAGCTTCCGCTTCTTCTTTTTCTTCTTTAGTAGGACTGTTCAAAAGGAGGTCTAATGTTGCTTCCATTTCTTCAAGGCTTTTCTGTGAATTTTTATAATTTGTTCCGGCTATTTCAAGCTGCTGTTCTGGTATTACTCCGTCATTATAAAGTCTTTCCGCTCTGTCAAGATCGGATTTGCTCTGTAATAGATTTGCCTTTGCTTTTTCTACCGATGCTCTGACTCTTTCTATTTCTTCTTTCCTCGGACCGTTGAGCAGATCTTCATATTTTGCCTCTAAAAGTTTAACTCTTGCCAGGGCGGAATCTCTGTTTGAAATGGCTGAAGAAAGTTTTTCCTGAAGTTCTGTATTTCTTTTATTATAAGTTTCCGAAATGGTAAGATCGTTTTTTGCCCCTGACAGTTTCGCTTCTGTTGCAGCAAGATTTGCTCTTGAAGTCTCTATGATTTCTTTTTCCGTCCCTCTCAGGATTTTCTCCAGATTTGCTTCTGCCGATGAGAGATTTCCTTCCGCCTGTTCAACTTCTGCTCTGTACTGTTCATCTTTAAGAGTTAAGACTATTTCTCCTTTTGATACTGTGGCTCCTTTATCTTTTGGTATTTCTCTTATTATTCCTGTTATTTCGCTGCTTATAATTGTTTCTTTTACAGGATAAACTTTTCCTGTGGCAGCAATACTCTGAAGTATATCTTTTTCCTCCGGGTATACTGTAGTAAGAGGTTTTGATGTTAATTTTATTACAGAAAAGATTATTACTGTTAAAATTATAATGGTTATTGTAATTATTTTATTTTTTTTATTCATTAACAGGGATTTACAGGATTTTGAGAGGATTTACAGGCTTTTTTATCAATACCTGCAGTTACTTTATATTATAAAATAACACTCAGAATCGCTCCAGATTTATATAATAAACCAAGAAACTGAATAGGTCAATATGTAACAATTAAAAAAATCCTGCCCATCCCCAGAATCCCCCAATCCCTGTCTAAATGTTAACAAAATTGTTACACAATTATGATTGCTTTTTGATGAGAAATCTACTATTATTAACAATAGATTATAATATCTTTCAAAAGAAAGGACGTATATTATGAAATCGATTGATACAAGTCATATGCAGACTCAGTTCAGTCCTCAGGGTAAAAGTAAGGTTGCCCGTAAATCTGCCATTCATACAGGACAGGCAGGCCATACAAAACTTGCAGGACAGAAGAAAGAACTGGTTGATACAGGAGAAAAATCAGACATAAGCAGTGCGGCACTACTGGCAAGCCAGACAGTAGAGGAAGAAACTCCGGCAGACGAGACTCCTTCAGGAACAAGGACTGAAAAACACAGGAAACATCTTGCTGAAAACTATGGTGAACCGAAATCTTCGGAAAGTGTAAAAGAACATACAGGTCAGTCTGTCATGAGGGATGACAGCGGAAAGAAGGAAAATCTTGAAAGCAATTATGGTGCAGTAAGTCTGAACAGTCTGAGTGATGCACAGAAGTCTGCAGTGTTACAGCAGGTTCTGGGCCTCTCTTCGGATCAGGTAGCCGCACTGTTACAGGGTGCCAGGGAGAAATCGGAGGCAAGTAAATGTGGCGGCCATAAGCCCGATGAAAATAATATCGGTGCCGGTATTCTGGCAACGTTGCATGAAAATGAACCGGTAAGTTCCAATACAAGTCAGGCTACTTATAAAAATCGTCTTCTTACCGATGCGGAGGTAATTCAACTTAACGCTAAATTTAAATATGGTCTCACTGCTCCATGTCATATGTATGAAGATGACAGAGGTGTTACTATTCTTGTAGATAATATGGCGCAACCCACAACTTCAGAGATACCTGAAGGAAGTCTTTTTGACGGAAGCAATCATAAAGTGCTGTCTATCAGTCAGGAGGACAACGGGTTCCATTCTGTTTATTCTTATAATTCCTCCCCTGTAGATGACAACTGTATTTCCATAACAGGCGGCGGAGGCCCTGTGGGATCTTACTGGATGGGTAAGATTGAAAGATTTAAAGGTGAAGATGCAGATGTATACAAAACAGTTATGTATCCTCCTCCTGATGAAAATGGATTTACCAAAATATGGCATATAAATGATACTGTTATAGGAAACGATGTGACTTCTACTGTAGAAGTTTATTCAAAACAGGTAGCAATGCCGTCTCATCATAATCCATACGGAAAAGACGATGATTGTCCGTGGCAGAATAATCCATGGTGGTATCCGCCTGCTCCGCCTGCTCCGCCCCCTGCTCCTGGCCCTCCGCCGCCTCTTGGCACTGACGGTGTGGCATGGATGGAAAAGTTTCTGAACGAAAGATCTTCCTGGAGGAACGGTTATGTATTTGGTTTCGGCGAAGGAACTCTGCCGACTCATGCGCCATTTAATAATCTTCCTGCTGACGAACAGTGGCAGAAAGCCTATAGTGCAGGACTTGGAGACGGGAAGAATGCAGTAACTGTTTTCCCGCATATAGGAACACCTGAATATCCTGTATATGTTCCCAAGCCTGTGCCTATGCCACAGCAGATTCCAAATTACGGCCAGAATCAGGGAGGCGTTGTACAGCCCCCCCCTTTTGAGAATAAACCCAGGAAGTCCTTTTTAAGTGCGCCGCCGGAAGGTTCTACTCCTTCCATACCAACTGCGGAACTTATGAAGACTCTTGGGAAAAATGATAAGATTTATGCATATAAAACAAAAGATGGAAGTATATTTAATGATATAGAAAGAGGAGACGGAACGAGAAACCAGGTAATTTATGATAAATCGGGAAATCTCCTGAGCGGCGTAACGGTAGATAAAGAAGGTAATGAGGCAAAAACTACCTTTATGGACGACGGAACAAGTAAAGTGGAGACTTCTGACGGTTCTGTCATGATCTTTAAAGGAGAACAGCTTATAGAGAAATACCAGGAAAATCCTCAGGAGCAGGAAGTGAAAGAAAGTTTCTGGCGCGATATCCCTTCCGGAGCCAGACAGATAACGGCTGATCCTGTGATTTCAGCTAATTTAAAACCTGCCGATACAATTAATACGTATGAACTTCCCGGCGGAGATAAATTAAGTGAAGTCTATACTGCAGGAGACGGGAAAAGACATCAGATTGTATCCGGAAAAGACGGAAGTAATAAACAGGTTGTATCGGAAGATTTACGTACCGGTGAACAGATAAAATCAGTTTATAACGGTGACGGAACTGTAAATTCTTATTCTTCCAGTGGTTCCAGCATGTTTTTAGATAAACAGGGAAATGTGGCTATGGCAGGCACTGACGGAAGATCTGTTACAGGAAATAATTACGCAACACAGGCTCAAACAGTCAATCAGCAAAAACCTCCTTATATGAGGTCAGGTTC
>CALARM010000341.1 GCA_937888925.1 uncultured Synergistia bacterium
TTTCTCACTATTGAACCACCTGCTATTCCAAGAGTAGAAATATCAAGTGTTTTCAAATAAAGTTTATGCCCTCCCAGTTCTGCCGTCTGTATTCTGGCTTCTCCCTGTTTTATTACACTTATGTCTGTGCTTGTACCACCTACATCTAAAAAGATACCATCAGTAATTCTTTCATACATAAGAGCAGCAGCCACACCTGCAGCAGGGCCTGAAAGTATTGTAACTACAGGTCTCTTTTTAACTTCCTCAGCCGACATTACTCCTCCGTCACTTCTCATAATCATAAGAGGAACGGTAATTCCTGCATCATGGACACTTTCTTCTGTCATAATTATCGTGTCAATCATTTTTTTTAATATACTGGCATTAATCACAGCAGTCCTGGTTCTGATTTTAAGTCCGTAAAGCCGGGATAGTTCGTGTGTGGCAGTAGCAAGAAAGCCTTTTTTTCTTGCAATATCAATAACCTTTATTTCATTTTCCGGATTATCTACGGAAAAAGCTTCTGAAGCAACAACTACATTTATACCCTGACGCTGAAAGCTCATGAGTATCTGTTCAACTATATCTTCTTCAAGACCTGACGTCGTATCCAGAAAATAAGATAGACTGTCCAGATACTTTCCGTCTGCTATCTCTATGAGTCCTACATCTGTTTCCTGTCTGGCCTTAACTCTATCCAATCCTTTTGCCATACCTATTATGCCTACAGGTGATACATCCCCTTCAAGAAGAGCATTTGTTGCCTGGGTGGTGCTATGAGCTATAAAGCTCACCATCTGCGGTTCAATCCTATAGGCTTCCAGAAGTTTTTTTAAAGATGTTACAATACCTTCCGCAACGCCTTTATCCGAAGTATGGGTTGTAGGAACTTTTATCTTACCGATGAGTTCATAAGTTTCATCATCAAGAGCAACGGCATGGGTAAAGGTTCCGCCTACATCTATGCCTATTCGTATTTTTTTCATAAATTTACCTTTATTCGTAACGCGTGACGCGTGACGCGTGATGCGTGATGCGTAAATCACCGGGTGAACACAGAGCTTCACTCCTACATATTTTATCAGAAAGATGATAGATAAAGCAATTATATTGAGAAAATTTCCATATAAAAAAATTCAGGGCAGATTTTCACCTGTCCCTGATCTAAATAAAAGATATTGCGTATCTGATTACATATTTATTATAATGTAAATAAATCGTAATGCGTAATGCGTAATGCGTAATGCGTAACAGGTTATTACTCCTTCGCATCACGCATCACGCTTTACGCATTACGCAGTCGTTTTGCCACCCGTAACGCGTCACGCGTTACACGTTACGCCCTTATTATTCTTCTACAGAGGCATAGGATTTTTTCCTCAGGTTTTTCAATGCACTGTCTCTGTAATAGGCTCCATATGTATTGGTTGGCTCTATAGTAAGGAGACTATCATAGCAATGAATTGCTTTTTCATAGTCACCAAGACAATAAAAAGCATTTCCCATGTTATACCATGCTTTAGCAAAATAAGCATCAATCTCCAGGGCTTTATCATAACATTCAATAGCCCTTTTATAACGTTTTAAAATATATAAAAGATTACCTTTATTGCACCAGATTGCAGGATTATTATAATCAATCTCCAGAGATTTATCATAACATTTGACAGCATCATCATATTGCCCAAGTCTGACAAAAACTTCTCCCTTTTTATTCAATGCAGTAGTAGATAACGGGTTAATCTTTAAAACGCCATCATAAGCAGAAAGAGCTTTCGAATAAACGCCTGAACTCACCAGAACATCACCTTTATTAAGCCATGCATCTTCATATGCCGGATTAAGTCTTATTGCCCTGTTATAACAGTAAAGAGCCTCGGTAAATCTTCCTTCTTTACATAAATTCAATCCTATTTTATTCCATTCCCAGTCTGTTTCACCATAGGCAGGTAAAAAATTTATCACTATAAATAAAAGAGTAAAAACCATTATACTTTTCTTTACCATCATAATTGTCTACCTCCTGACAAAGATTTAAGTTTACTGTAAAGCTAAACTTTTATCCTTTAGTAAGATACGGAAATTTACATATAAATCATGTAAATTTCCATTTATATATTATATAATTCATTATCTCATTTACTATAATATTTGTCAAGATAGATCGAAATTATCAAATAAATATTAAAAAATTATCATGTTTATTTAGAGTAAATTTTTTCAGTAAAAATTTTCATATACTTTAATAAAAACCTTGATTTAGAATAAAAATTTACCTATAATATCAGCTAAAAGAGTATTACTTTTTAGATATCTATTATGAAGTTAAAGCAAATAAATCCTATAAAAAAGTAAGTCCTATAACAGTATTTTATAAAAGGAAACCTTATAATTTAAAATAAATATGTTCAGTCAGAAATTATTTTTTATGGGAATAATAATAAGAAAATATTCAAAAATATAGGGATAATAGTTTTCATATAAATATTAAATGAAAGTGAAGAAGTTGTAAAAACAGGAGGATTTCAATATATACTGTGGCAACATGCGATTATTGCGGAAAAGAAGTAAATGACGAAGCTACTTTCTGTCAGTTCTGCGGACATAATGTCAATCCCTGGGTTCTGGAAGAAGGGGAAACACTTCATCATGGAAGATATGAAGTAGTTCAGCCTCTTGGTGAAGGTGGCATGGCTTCCGTGTATCTTGCAGAAGACCTGAACCTTGACAATACTCCCTGTGTTATCAAGGTTATGACTGATGATTTCAAAGATGCAGAAGAGCGTCA
>CALARM010000342.1 GCA_937888925.1 uncultured Synergistia bacterium
ACAGCACCCGAGTAAGAGCCATAAGATGTAGTGCTGTCACTGATCTGGCAGAAATAAGACCAGAAAGGCACGTCATGCCATTCAAGATCCTGATACATCATGGGAACAACACATATGGGAAAATCTCCTGCAATACCTCCTCCAAGCTGAAAAAAACCGACTCCCCCTTCATCGGAGTTTTTCCTGTACCAATCAGCCAGATGCACCATATACTCTATTCCGCTTTTTACGGTATTTGCTTTTAATTCACCCTTGATTACATAAGATGCAAAAATATTTCCCATTGTCGAATCTTCCCATCCTCCGACTATAATAGGGATATTCCTCTCTGCGGCAGCAATCATCCAGCTGTCTTTCGGATCTATTTCATAATATTCCTTTAAAACACCGCTATTAAGCATTCGGTACATATATTCATGGGGGAAAAACCTCTTGCCCTTTATATCTGCATCTTTCCATAATCTGAAGATATGTTTCTGTATTCTCCTGAAAGCTTCTTCTTCCGGTATACATGTATCGGTAACTCTATTCAATCCCTGTTCCAGAAGTTCCATTTCTTCCCATGGTGTAAGATTCCGGTAATTCGGAACTCTTTTGTAATGGCTGTGAGCTACAAGGTTCATTATATCCTCTTCCAGGTTTGCCCCTGTGCAGGATATAATATGTACCTTATCCTGCCTGATCATCTCTGCCAGAGATACACCCAGCTCGGCTGTACTCATGGCTCCGGCAAGGGTAATCATCATTTTGCCTCCTTCCATCAGGTGTTTTTCATACCCTCTGGCAGCATCTACAAGTGAGGCAGCATTAAAATGTCTGTAATGGTGGGTAATAAAATCTGATACGGGACCTTTAGTCTTTTTCCTGAGATCCGGAAGGATTACTCCCAGTTCTACACTCTTCATAGTATCAGCAAGTGCAATCATCAAATTTCCTCCTTTTTATATTAAATTTTCAGTCTTTTACAGCAACTGCTGTAATGTATTTGTCGGCATTATCCATGTTTTTTCATAATCAAACTTATAAAAATACCAGCAGAAAAGATAGTGTTTTTTTACGGCAGGTAGTTTCACTTTTAGTGGAAATTGTAATTGATTTTATAAATCTATTAATTAGTGAAAAGTGAGTAGTGAAAACCAAGTAAAATCCAAATTTTTTCACTTTTCACTTTAAATATTCTGTGATAAATTTCTTTTTCCATTACACGTAAATCACCTGTCATTTTTAAACGCAATCTATTTCAGTCATAACAATCTCTTTCCTTAAGATAGGTAGATATCCGAAATTAGCCTCTACGAAAGGTCATTTGTATAATAGAATATTACTTCCTGTGTTGAAGAATTACACATTGTCATTTATTATAGCGAAAAAAATTATAACTCAGAAGATTTAACATGTCAATGAGGAGTTTACATCTTTGATTCGTAATATGGATTTAAGGAATAAAAATCAACTTTAAATTCACCATTTTTATTATAAATTTTCAATTTAAATAAATTAAGCTTTATAAATAATGCGTAGAAATAAAGCAATTTTCTATGAAATTTTCAAATTACGAATCAAAAAAGCTATAATATAAGTCATTGACATGTTAAACCTTCTGAGTTATAATTTTTTTTCGAAATAATAAAATACCATTTTTGAATTCTTAAATTAGAGGCAGCTATAAAAGTAAAATCCACTGGTTCTAAAGTCAGGAATAAATTTCAAAAACTGCAGAGCAGATTTATAGATCTGCCGGTAGATATTACTTTAAATATCCCTTCGTAGCGACTCATAGAAAGGATAGGAGGCCTGATAAAATGAAATTAAAAAGTAAAACCTATGCAGGTATTCCACAGGAGTACGGATCATTTGAAAAGGCCGGGATTATCCTTACATCAATCCCCTATGACGGTACAAGCACCTGGCTTAAAGGCGCAAATAAAGGATTTAATGCCTTTCTATATGCCTCTGAAAATATGGAACTCTATGATATAGAAACAGAATCTGAACCATATAGAGAAGGAATATTTCTCCCAAAACCTCTGAACGTTAAAAAAGATACTCCTGAAGAAATGGTAAAGAGAGTTTACTCTGAAACAAAAAAATTACTCCGCTATGACAGATTCTTAACTTTTTTTGGAGGAGAACATTCTATAAGTATTGGCATTTTAAGGGCCTATGCAGAAAAATTTAAAAATATGACAGTTCTTCAGTTAGATGCCCACAGTGACTTAAGACAGGAATATGAAGGAACAAAATACAATCATGCCTGTGCTATGGCAGAGGCTCAGAGATATACAAATCTTATACAGGCAGGTATAAGGAGCATGGATATATGCGAAGTTCCTTATTTACAGAAGGATAAAGTCTATTTTGCTCATAATATTATGGATAACAGCTTATGGATGGAAGATTCCATAAAAAAAATGACCCCTGATGTTTATATTACCCTCGATTTAGATGTCTTTGATTCCTCTATTATGCCCAGTACAGGCACACCGGAACCGGGAGGTTTGAACTGGTATCAGGTAATTACATATTTGAAAGCGGTATTTAAGGAGAAAAATGTCATAGGCTTTGATATAGTAGAACTGGCACCGGCTACACACAATCAGGCTCCTGATTTTCTTGCCGCCAAATTATATTACAAAATGCTTGCCTATAAATTCAGTTAAGGAAAAAAACAGTAATAAGTCCCCATCTGGCGCCTCTGCCTGCCCCTTACAGGGCAACCACGGGGGGGCTATATTATCGGATACCAATTTATTTGGAAACGAATTTTTCTTCTCCAGATCCTGCCGGGCAGAAGCTTTTTACGGATAGCCTTTTACATGTTACGGTAATAACAGCCACAACCAAATAATTACAACAAGAATGAGAACTTATCACTCTTCAATCTTCACGATTCTCATATAAACCATAATTTGTATATGAAATAGCTTATTTTCTCATATAAGAATATATAAAAATATATAATCTTTCTACAAA
>CALARM010000343.1 GCA_937888925.1 uncultured Synergistia bacterium
ACTAAAACCTTCCATAAAGTTCAGAAAAAATAAATTTATAAAGAAATCATATATCCTGTGCAGATATGACCTTTTTGCTCCCATTACGCGTAACGCGTAACGCGTCACGACTACACTTCTCTGAGTTCAACACTGCATTTGGGACAACTTATAGAGGTTTCTCCATCTCCTATAAGTACCGTTACAGCACAGTTATTACATATTATCCTGTTACACTGAGGACACATGCCAAATCTCATTACTTCTACCTTACCGAGCATATCAGTAGAAGCCTTTCTTGAAATCATCTTACCACATTTACCACATATAAAAGTTTCATCTTCTCTGGGAATTTTTCTGACATTATGAAACATTTTAATGGTAGAAGTAAAAAAGGTTGAAACCCTGTCTATAATACTTCCGCTGAAAATGTAATTCGGTTTCAGACTCCGTTTTTTCTTTTTATGTATCAGTTTAACGGCAGACAGTGCAGTTTCTTTTATCTGTTCATCTTCATCTTTAGTAAAAACCTCTATGGCCGGAAGTGCTTCAGTAGCTCTCATATAGCCGAGAGCCTGAATAGAAAGCCTTCTAACTCTTTTATCATAATTTGAAAGCTGTTCCTGAAAGTATTCTATACCATTATCGCCTGTTTTATTCAGGATTCTTATTATTGTATCCTGAAATTTTACATCATCCTTATTTTCTTCCAGAGTAAACATTAAAGGAATTAACACATCATTACCCATTTCAGCAAGCTTTTCTTCCGATATGTCTCTGGAAAAATCTTTATTCTTTCGTAAAATACCGACCAGTAATTCAAATGCACCGGTTCCGCCTATTTTGCTTATAGAAGTTATAATAATTTCTTTGGTTTTATTATCACAGTTCTGAAGTATTTTATTGAAAGGATGAAGGGCTCTTTTATCTTTTATCTCTCCCAGGGCTTTAGCAGATGCTCTTACAACCTCTATTTTACCATCTTCAAGAGCACCAAGTAAATCTTCCACAGCAGCCAGATTTTTAATACGGCCCAGGTAATCTGCCGAAGAAGCTCTCACATGCCAGCTACTATCTTTTAGCCCCTTTAAAAAAGGTTCTATTCCGATAACCAGCAAATTATCTATCTCTTCAGAGGCCATGTTCTGAATATCCCAGCTTCTATCGTTCAAAGCTCTCAGAAGTATGGTTACAGCCTGAATATTACCAATTCTTCCGAGAAATTTTACAGCCTGTTTTCTGTCACTTTCCCTGGGACTGCTGAGTTCATCGGAAAGTTTATCAATTATCTCCTGAACTACACTATTTATCTTATCTACAGTCTTTCTTGCCACTGCCCTTACTTCCGGATCGTTATCAGTCTGAGCAAGATGTAACATAGGGGTTAAAGCTCTATAATCACCGAACTTTCCGAGAGCTTCTGCCGCAGCTTTCCTCATGCGACTGTAGTCATCATTGAGACAGGCTATAAGACTTTTTGCAGCCCGTTCATCCCCTATTTTTCCAAGGGCTTCTGCCGCTATAGTTCTTACTGCCACATTATGATCAGAAAGAAGTGATGCAAGCGGTTCTACTGCATCAATGACTTTTTCATTTCCAAGGGTTCTTGCAGCAGATAATCTTACATATTCATCTTTACTGGATAAATCTTTTATGAGCTTATATGCTTCCAGCATAACTTTCTCTCCAAACCAATTTTTTGACATATTATAACATTTCTATTAATATAACTCGTAGCAAATTTTTTCGCCTTGATTTAGATGGAAAAACTCGATTGTTCCTTGTTTTTCCATAGGGTTTATTTGAATTTTTGTTATAATTTTCAAAAAATCTTTTAATTCTTCCTTTGTTAGCTTATTTATTATCTTGCTTATTTCTATTATTTTATCTGTATTATCTACTATTTTTTCTTTTTCTTCTACTATAAGAGACTTCTCTATTATTATCTCTTCACGTGAAATATCCTCTAATTTCGCCTTAAAAAGTTCTGGATTTATCCCGCGTGCAATTGCGTTGATTATATTATTCTTTTCATTCCTGAGCGAATTCTGCCTCTGTTTTAATTGCTTTATTTTTTTATCCGGTTTCTTTTTTTCTCCCGGCAAAGTTATATTTTTTTTAAGTTCTTTTTTTATTATGTCAATTATTGTTTTTTCAAGTCTATCGGCAGGAAGGTGGACAGAGGGGCAGATATTTTTTGTGTTTTTTCCGCTACAGAGATAATATCTATATTTCCCTGTATTTTTTCCTAAAATTTTACTTCCGCAAAGAGAGCAAATCAAAATACCTGACAAAAGGTAAAACTTATTATCTTTATTTTTTCCCCAGTTATCACTTCTTTTCCTTTGAGCCCTTTCGAAAAGTTCTTTTGAAATAATTGAAGGATAAAAATTTTCTTTTATTACTTCACCTTTTCCGTAAGAATATTCTCCCGTATATGCTCTATTCTTAAGAATTCTATATAAAGTTTGAAAACTCCAGAGGTCTCCTCCTTTTGAGGGCGGCAAAGTTTTGTTAAGATAATTAAGAATTTCTTTAAGAAATATACCATCAGCAGCCATTTCAAAGATTTTCTTCACTATAGGCGCGGTAGCTTCTTCTATTTCTACTTGAGAATGGAATTTATTATCCATCTCTATTTTTTTTATTTGATAGCCCATCGGAACTGAACCGCCAGGGAAATACCCTCTTTCTAAAATTTGTTTATGACCTTTCTTTACTTCTTTTGCCAAATTCAGAGAATAGAATTCAGAAACTACTTCCAGGATGCCGGAAATGAGTTTTCCGTAAAGGTCGTCTGTAAATGGTTCAGATATGGAAACGAGATCTACTTTATATCTTCTTAAAAGTGCTTTGTAAGTTACAGCGTCGTCTCTATTCCGGGAAAATCTGTCCAGTTTATGAATTAGAATTACAGAGAATTTCTTTAATTTCGCGTCGGAAATCATTCTCTGAAATTCCGGCCTCTGTGAGATTTTCCCCGACTCTCCCCTGTCTGTGTATATGTCTGTTACCTCCAGGTCTTTACTATCGGCAAAATCTTTACAGGCTTTTATTTGGGCCTGGATTGAATTTTCGACGTCTTGCAAAAATGAACTAACACGGCAGTACAAAACTGCCTTTTTTTTTATTCTTTGTTTTCCATTATCCATTGATTTAATAAGCCCTTTTTAAAAAAATTATTATAACATTTTAAACATAGTCCATGAGAAGAATGTTTTATAAGGAAAATTGAGCATATATTACAGCAGTTTTCTTCATAACTTCACCGGCTTTTGTTTTCTTTTTATTTTACCACAAATCTGATATGAAAGTATATAAAAAAAAGCCCTGGGAGAAATCCCGGGGCCTTTCTTTTTTTATTTGTACGATTATTATCATAATAATTATTTTAGTTTACTATATTTTTCTATCCAGCAAGCAATATATTCAACGTCATATTTGTTTTCTAATGCTTCTAAGTAGCTAGCCTTTCCATAAGGACTTTCCTTTTTTCCATATAACTTTTAACTTTCTCAGCAAATTCTTGGGATACTACACAATTTAATTCAGGCATATCCTTTTTTTCATAATAAATATCAAAGAGGCCGGCCTTTTTTCTTTCTAAAACTTCAACTATTTTTGTATTTTCAATTTCTTTTATGTTTACCATCTCCCATTTTTCTTTTTTTAACAAGGAAATTTTATATAATTATACTTTACCTTATATAATATATTTTAACATTTTTTATTTAAAAAATAAATGATGTATTTAACAATTAAATGACAAATAAAATAGGTGAATTGCCTTTTTGGCATCTTCACCTGTTCTATTTAAGTTAATAAAATTACATAGAATAGAATTTTATATTTTATTTTTCCGTCTTTTATATTATATCTTTAAACATAAAAAGTCAATTTTGCACTTGCTAAATGCCATTTTTATAATATTTTCTTTGATTTTTTTCACACTATTGATTTTATTGATTTTGTTTAACCTCTAATTACCAGCTCCTCCGGACTGACCAGGTTAGCAATTGCAAAAAATCACATAACCATCACATAAAGGAAAGCTGATTTTACACGGCTTTTTTAAACTTTTGTTTGTTCCGGATGCGGGAAGGAAATCATAATCATATAAACCGCTCTTCTAAATATGATATAAAATCCAGGGAGTTCATGGTGCTCATCATCTCTTCCTGAAAATAGTCATCAAGTTTTTTCAATTTATTTTCAGATTTCCTTACTTCCAGTTCTGGAGTCTCTTCCTCTTTTTCTTTCCCTTTCTCTTTTTCTGCCATATGGCACGTCCTTTCTGTGGTTTATTTACCATTCGAAACAAGAATTTTATATATTATAACCCGTTAAAAATATTATTGTAAAAAAATTATAAAACTTTGTAAGTGAGCACTAAGGAGAGATAAAGATAATAACAGTAACGGTTACATTTACAAAAGAAAGAAATTTACAATAAAGAAAAGATAGTTCTTTTGTTTATCAATAGTCCATTTGAACTATATCAGTGAAAAGTTGAAGGTACATGATATAATTTTTTTAGAAGTTAAAAAAAATACACTATAACATATGGATTTGTTATATAATAAAGAGAGAGGGCACACCCCTGGCAGTCACCTTACAAGTCAGACAGCCGAGGTGGCCCTTTTTAATTCAAACTTTTTTAATTATTCTAATAATATAATATCATAAAAAATTAAATAAAGAAAGGATTTGTGAAGATGATTGAAAAGCTATCTTTTCTCGCATATGAGAAAATTAATTGTTTACTTGAAAAAATTCTTCCCATGGAAAAGAGAAATGAGGAAAGGAGGCAAGAATTAAAAAAATACGGGATGAGTTGTTTCTTTCTGGGTTACCAGTTTGCGAACCAAATAAAAGAGGGAGAAGGAGAAGTAAAAAATAATTGATATTACGCTTTTGTGTCCGGTAGTTTTATCGGACTTTTTTATTTACTTATAAATAGGTATACAAATTATATTTTTTTATGTAAAAATCACTTAATTGGAGGAGAGATTTCCAGATCTTCCAGTCTCAGTTCATGCTCTTTTACAGTAGCAGAGAATATATCTTGCTTTGCAGATAGTCTATCCAGTTTTCTGTTTACTCCTGCTATTTCTGAGTCTAAATTATTTCCAATTGTTTGCACCATGCCTGACAGGTCTTTAATATCTTTCTTTAATTCAGTTTTAAAAGACTCCTGGCCTTGTTTCAGTTTATCCAGCTTCTCTTTTGTTTCTTGCTTAAATTCCCTGAGTTCTAATTTTACTTCTTTTAATTCAGTTTCTATCCCGGTAATTTTACTGAGTATTAAGTCTAATTTTTCTTCCATATTCATCACCGCCTGGTTATATTATAGCATGAAACTATCAAAAATCCTGATGTACAAATTACATTTTTTCTTGTATAATAATAAAAAAGGAGTGATTTTTAATGCCTGTATACCATTTCATTTTCT
>CALARM010000344.1 GCA_937888925.1 uncultured Synergistia bacterium
CTGATATAATAATCCATTTTCCATCAGCACTGAAGATAGTGCAATCAATAAAATCCGCTGTATTTAGAGAAATAATTTCCTCTCCCGTTTTAACATTCCATATTCGTACTGCTTTTTCATCTGTCCCTGTCGTAACAAGCCTTGTTCCGTCAGGGCTTAATTCAATTTTACTAAAACCGGTATTTCCTTTTACTTCTTTAAATGCCTTGATTACAATGGCAGATTCTTTTATTTTATCTTTCTCAACATATTCCTTATAACCTTTTATATAAGCCATAATAATTCCGATTGCTTCTTTTCTCATGTTTTTTTCCAGATCAGAAGAAACTACTCTGTTAACTGTAAGATAAATATTTCCCCACTCTGCTTCGGAAGATAATAAACTCTGTGTTTTCACAAGAGAAGCAATTAATTGAATGGTAAAATTTCCCGGTTTCTGTAATGCAGCCTTTTTCACAAGAGTCAGAGGATCTGAAGTTTCCACTTCTCCCCCTGTTTGTGCAGCAGGGCTCAGATTAAAATAATCATCCATAGACAGCATATAGCCCAGACAGAGAATTTCCTCGGAAGACATATCACTTATTTTAAGTTGTTCAGACCCTTTATTTAATTTTCTGGCCATTAAATCAATAAAAATCTTACCGTTATCCGTGCCGTTTATATTCCATCCCATAGCATTTATAACGGCAAGACGAACATCGAGAGGTTCATAGGGATCTGTAATAAAATTGAATATATCTTCATTCAATGTTGCTCCCTTTGCATTTTTCACATGCTCTATATCTATATAAGCCTTATAAAACTCCGTAGAAGTAAGAGGAGAATCGGCCAAAGCCGGTAAAGACAAGAAAAAAATTAAAAAAATTACACATATAAAATATTTTTTCATAATATATTCCTCCTTTTTATTTGTAACATTATAACACTTAAATACCTTATATGGGAAGACTTTATATATAACAAATCACATAAAGGATTTTTTTTTCTTCTCTTGAAATATAATTAAAATATAACTGCAGGAGGTTAATTTATATGAGTGACTTAAAACCGGTATTCAGACACAGTAAAGATGAAGTATGGAAAGAACTGTCTAAAGAAATAGGGGCAGAATTTATCGAAGGAGGACGATGGAAAGCAGATAAGATAAATGCGAAGGTAAAAGGATGGACTGTAACGCTTGATACCTACAGTGTCACAGCAGGCGGGGCATGCAGCAGTTATACAAGAATGAGAACTCCTTATATTAACAGAGATAATTTCAAATTTGCCATATATCATAGAGACTTCTTCAGTGATATAGGTAAATTATTCGGTATGCAGGATATAACAGTGGGGTATCCTGAATTTGACAGAGAATTTATTGTAAAGGGCAATGATAAAGAGAAAGTTAACTTATTATTTTCAAATTTAAGAATAAGGGAACTGATACAGAAAGAACCATCTATTAATCTGCAAGTAAAGGAAGATGAAGGATGGTTTACAGAGAATTTTCCTGAAGGTGTGGATGAACTTTATATTGAAGTCTCAGGGGTGGTCAAAGATGTAAAGAGACTTAAAGATCTCTATGAGCTATTTTCCGAAACTATCAATCATTTATGTCATATAGGTTCAGCCTATGAAAATGATCCGAAACTATCAAATTCATTGAATTAAAACATTTTATATCTGTTTCTATAAACCGGAGCGGTCACAACCAGATTGAGAAACAGCATCAAGTGACATTGCAAACGTCATCATTCTCATATAAAAGGTTATTGAATATTTTTCAGATTGATGTATAATAGATAGATATTTCAAATATTGGTGAAGGTGTAATTTTATTGTATGAACAGCCAGAATAACATGGAAGACATCCTGTCCCCTTGTATTAATTGTGGTTCCCTCAACAGAAGAAGTTCAAAATTTTGCAGAAGGTGTGGTAATAACCTGGTACCAGAAGTTTCCGAAAAAAAAGACACATCTATTATATCCGCTCTTTGCCAGAATAAAATCTCATTCTTTACCAACCTTAAAGAATCTTACCATATGGGAATAGATGATCTGAGCGATTTTCTGAGCTATCAGCAATATTTATTTGAAGCATCGGAAAAAGGTCTTGCTATAATACATAGAAATACAGGCCGTTTTATTGCAGTAAATTCAAAATTTGAAGAGATAATAGGTTTGTCAAGGATTAACCTCAAAGAAGAAAACTTCATATCAGTCATTTCAGGACTTAATAAAGCAAATAAAAAATATGATATGCCATCTATATTAAAAATTAAAGAATTTATCATATTTACCGGCATTTATGAAAAGATCTGGGTAACTGTCACGGAATATTCAGGTGTCTTTGAAAATAATTCAATTTTACTCGCCCTTGATTATAAAAAAGAAAGTAAAACAAGACTTGTCAGTCCTGCTACAAAAAAACTCAATCTTATAGCACGAGTATCTGAAGATATAAACAGTTCCCTTAATATAGAGGATATACTGGCCAGTACCCTGGAAAAGGTAAAAAGTATAACAAAATCTGACGTAGCTTTAATAATGTTCATGGATGAACATAAAAAGCTCCTGCCAATAGCATCCAGCGGTATAAGTGAAACACTGGTTGAAAATCTGAAAACCCTTACCATTGAATCCGACAGAGGAAGCAGAGCCAGAGCTCTTTCTCTCGGGAAAACGGTAATGGCCACTTTAAAGGAATCCACATCACTTACAGGACAACTTGTATTGAGTGAAAATTTATTATCTATGGCAACGATTCCTTTAAAATCAAAAGATGAAGTCATAGGGATTATGAGCATAGGGAGCAGACGAAAAGAAGATTTTACAGAATATATTGAATTACTTGATGTAATAGGTAATCAGGTAGCAATAGCCATAAAAAACTCAAGACTATATATTCAGGTCAAGGAACATTTAACTGAACTGAAAGAAAAAAATCGAAAGTTAAAAGAACTTGAACAGACCAAAGAAAGACTGACCAGAATGATAGTACATGATTTGAAGAGTCCCCTTACCGGTGTAATGTCCTATGCGGAGTATTTACAGCTTAACAATACAGTAAATGATCCAAAGTTAACAAAAATTTATCAATCCATTTATACAAGTTCACAGGATATTTTAAGAATGGTTATTAATCTTCTTGAAATAAGTAAAATGGAAGAAGAAAAAATTGCTTTAAAACTCACAGAAGTAAATCCCGGAGAAATTCTTCAAAGAATAAAAGAAGAAATGCAGATTAAGTTATTAAAGAAGAAACTTGAATTCACAGTATCAATGCCGGATAAATTGACTGTACCATCAGACAAGAATTTATTTTATAGAATAATGACAAATCTGATTGATAATGCAATTAAATATTCTACCACAGGCGGAACTATTACAGTAAAAATTATATTAAAGAAAAAGAAAAACAGGATACTATTCTGTATAATTGACGAAGGGAAAGGTATACCGGAAGAATATCGCCAAAAAATATTTGAAAGCTTTTTTAAATTAGATGGAGAAGAATGCGGGATCAGTACATCAACCGGCATAGGTCTTACATTCTGTAAACTTGCAGTAGAATCACATGGAGGGAAAATCTGGGTTAAAGAAAATACTCCTCATGGCAGTAAATTTTATTTCACTATTCCAATGATAGAAGTGATGAGTAAAGAGTGATTATATAATTACCTTCAACCTTTGCAGTTCACACTTCACCAATTATAATTTCTCACCGCTTTAAAATTCATCTTCACCTTCCAACCATAAACTTCTATCTATCACTGGTCACTGGTCACTGCTCACTGGTCACTGCTTACTGCTCACTGATTTAAAATCTCCCTGAACTTTTCAATTGTATATAAAATATCTTCCCGTGTAATATAATAATGTGTTACGATTCTGATAGTTTCTTTTGACACATCCCAGCAGAGTATACCTTCTTTTTCAAGTTTTTTTACAAACGTAGCTGCATCCTTTATATTAAAAAATACCATATTGGTCTGGACGGTATTCAGGTCAACCGATATTCCCGGCATATCTGCCATAGCATGTGCAAGTATCTGTGCATGTTCATGATCTTCAAAAAGTCTTTGAGTCATTTCCTCCAGAGCAACGATACCGGGGGCAGCTATTATTCCTGCCTGTCTCATACCTCCGCCGAGCATTTTTCTTATTCTTCTGGCTTTAGCTATAAATTCCCTGGTACCGCATAACATAGACCCAACAGGAGCGCATAAACTTTTTGACAGGCAGAACATGACAGAATCTACATACTGAGTTATTTCCCTGACATCTTTCTTCAGACAGGTTCCTCCGTTGAAGAGCCTTGCCCCATCAAGATGAATTTTGACATTATGTTTCTTCCCTGTATCATAATACTCTTTCATTATCTCCAGAGGTGTAACAACTCCACCTGCCATACAGTGAGGGCTTTCAATACATATTAATTTAGTCCCTGCCATATGGTCATCTTCTATATTGATTTTTTTTGCCACTTCTACAGGATCCATGATCCCATGTTTTCCATGTAATGTTTTTGTCTGAACCCCTGAAATAGCAGCAGCTCCTCCGAGTTCATGAATGAATATATGGGAAATACCTTCTACAATAATTTCATCTCCCGGCACTGTATGGGATTTAATAGCAATTTGATTTCCCTGTGTTCCTGATGTCACTAAAAGAGCATCTTCTTTGCCTGTCATAGTGGCAGAAAGTTTTTGCAATCTATTCACAGAAGGGTCTTCTCCCATTACATCATCTCCGAGGGGAGCTTCAAACATAGCTTTTCTCATATTCTCAGTGGGCAGAGTGACAGTATCACTTCTATAATCTATGAGCTTTCTCATATGTTTTCCTCTTTCTAACTATCGTAACGCGTAACGCGTGACGCGTGACGCGAGGAGGGATTGTGTCTTTATTATAAATTAACAGTTCAACATTAATAGATGAATCTCCTTCTGCTTCAGTCACAACGAAAAATGAGAACAAGTTCCTCCCTTCACCCTTCACTCTTCACGATTCTCATATAAATCTTTATAATCACATAAATTACGGCCAAAAAAGAAACTTGAGTTTTTACCAGTTTTCTGTTAAAATACAAAGCAAAACAACACACCGGCAAAGGAGAGCTTATATGGGTAAAATGTGGATAAACCCTGACTTCAAAGGTGTTTATGAGAAAAAAACCTCTGAAGCAAAAGAAAAAACTGATAAAAAATCAACAAGAAAACCACTGCAAAAACCTGAGAGAAATAAGTTTCAGGATAAAAAGAAAATCAAGACTAATCCCAGTGAAGCTTATATTAATAGAAAAATAAAAGAAAGACATTCTGTTGTTCTTAAATTTATTGATAACCAGACATGTGAAGGTATTATAGAATGGGTAGATCAAAGATACATGAAAATCCGGCAGAAAGATAACGGGAAAGGATTGGTTATAGAAAAAAGAGCTATAAAATATATGAAGTAGATGAGAAGTTTTACGGATAACCTGACATGCTTAAGGTGAACTGCCATTTCTTACGGTTGAAAGGTTGAAGGGCTACGAAAAATTTCACCTCTTCAACTCTTCAACAAATTACTTAAACAAAATTATTATTCCTTCAATTTATCGTAATATTCCACTGCTGCTAGGGCATTCTGAAATCTATTTCATTCCAGTCTTTACCATCCCACTGATAGGCAATTACCTTATGAGCAAAATCTTTACTGGAGTATACATAATCTACTCTGGCATCGGATTTCTTTCCGCTGTAAAAAACCTTTTTATCCATGACAACAGGTTTGGAAATACGTTCAAGTTTCATTTTTCCCTGACGGCCTGTGAAAATCATAACCTGTTTATATCCATGCTTACGTTTTTCTCCGTTGTCAAGAACTTTATATAAATCTTCTTTGGTATAACTTTCTATACCAAATTTACTGTCTATTTTATCTACCAGATCTTCCCATCTTTCCTCATTCATTTACTTGTCCTCTCCTTCAACTTTATAAGAAGTCATTTTATTCATCTCATCAGTCATTTCATGTCTGTCTCTTATGCCTTCAATTTTATAAACCTTTTTTCCATTTACAGGATCCTCAAACACTATGGTAGGAGTTCCTGATATACCATATAAATCCTGTAATTCAGGGTTTTTATCCAGGTCTATTCTGACACAGACAAAACGATTACTCAATCCTACAACCTTATAATAGCTATAGGTCTCTCTTTCCATCTTTTTATCCCAGTCACTCCATGTGGTAAAAAAATGGATCATTAATAATTTCCTGGATTTTATCGCTTCTTTTCTGGCATCATCAATGGATGAGATCCAGGTCATTGTTGAATCCTGCACAGGTATGCCGGTAGGTGTATTATCGGTATCCTCCCGGCATCCTGCAGAATAAATTGCAATAAATATAAAAGTATATATTATAAAATTTTTAATACATACGATTTTCATTGTCCAGTGAACCAAGCCACGGGTTATTTTCTTTAAAAATAAATCCACATTCATATTTCCTGATAAACTGACGCCTCAATTCCTGGGTAGGGAAAAGAAACTTCAGCTTGTTGACATCTTCTTTAAGAGATTTTATATAATTCTCACGGGCTTTTTTGAGCAGTTCCACTATATTATATAAAAAGCCTGTATCTTCATGCAT
>CALARM010000345.1 GCA_937888925.1 uncultured Synergistia bacterium
GAAGATATTGCTCTTATGAGAGAAGTCGTCGGTAAATATATGGGTGTAAAAGCATCAGGCGGTATTCGTGATTATAAGAAAACTATGGAAATGGTAAAAGCAGGGGCAACGAGAATTGGTGCCAGCGCAAGTGTTGCCATAGTGGAAAATAAAGCTGCTAAAGGTGATGGCTATTAGTCTTTATAAGACAGATGCAGTGATATTAAGAACCCGTAATTTAGGGGAAGCTGACAGAATATATATTCTCTTTTCCCCTATGTACGGGAAAATTGATGCAGTCGCAAAAGGTGTAAGGAAACCTTCCAGCAAATTCAGCGGAAGTCTGGAGGTATTCTCTCATGTCTATCTTATGCTGTCAGAAGGTAAAAGCATGGATGGAATTTCTCAGGTAGAGGTTTCCAATCCTCATTACGGTTTGAGAGAAGACCTGACAAAACTTACATGTGCCAGTTATTTTATTGAGCTTGTGGAACATTCCATATTGCCGGGGCAGGAAAATATTGAATTATTTTCACTTGTTCTGTCTGTCCTGTCTCTTCTGGAGTATGAAGATAATATGGAACTCATTCTCCGTTATATGGAATTACAACTCCTCACAGTTCTGGGGCTCAGTCCCGTCCTGGACAGATGTCAGAAATGCGGAGTTTTTTCTGATACCAGGACTATGAAGTTTTATGTTTCTCTCGGAGGAACTCTCTGTGAGAAATGTGCCGCAAGAGAACTAAGCGGTTATATTGCTGTTTCTTCGGAAACTATAAAATTTCTCGGAAAACTGGAGAACATAATCCCTGTAAATCTGAAAAAAGTCTCTCCTTCTACCAGGATTTGCAGGGAAAGCAGATGGATTTTGAGACACTTATTGTTTTATCATCTCGGTAAAAATATAAAATCTATTGAAATGCTGGATTGTTTGATAAAGGCACAGGAAAATGAATAACAGAATTTTAGGGCTTGATATAGGCGATAGAAGAATAGGGGTGGCTCTGAGTGATATTACAAAAACTATTGCCAATCCCCTGGAGGTAATAAATCTTGGTCATGGTACCGATATATTTGCCTGTTTAAAGAGAATAATTGAACTTCATGATGTTTCCACTGTCATACTGGGTTTACCTAAAAATATGGATGGTACCATGGGACCTCAGGCCAAAAAAGTTACAGATTTTGGAGAAACACTTAAAGGATTGTTTCCTGATAAAGAGATAGATTATTTTGATGAAAGACTTTCTACGAGACAGGCTTTAAGAACCCTTATAGAAGCAGATATGTCCAGGGCAAGAAGAAAGAAGGTTGTAGACAAGGTTTCTGCTGTAATAATACTTCAGGGGTATCTTGAAACATTGAATTTTAAGCGGCATAAAGAAGATTAATGCCATAACTCTGTTCCTGCACGAAAGTTATGACACAGTCGAAAAAAAAGAAGTTGAAATTTATGGTAGGAAGGTTAATCCAGAACAGATATGAAATTCAGAAAACTGCGAGACACGATAGTTTTGGCGCTATTTATAAGGGGCGTGACAGAAAACTTGATAAATATGTTACTATAAAAATTTTAGAGGAAAGTCCTGAAAAAGCCATGGATTTTTTTCTGGACAGGATACAGTTTCTATATACATTGAATCATAAAAATATAGTTAAATTTTATGATGCCGGTGCAGAATCCAGCTTCTTTTATCTCATCCTTGAATATGTAGACGGTTTCACCCTTAAAGATTTTTTATGTGAACACAGTCTTAAAGATCCTGTCATTTATTCCGTACAGCTTGGTTTTCAGATATGTCAGGCTCTGGATTATGCCCATAGCAATTATTTTTTTCACGGTGACCTGACGCCTGATAATATAATGATAGCCAATAATGGTACCATAAAATTAAATAATTTCGGTCTCAAAAAGCTTTACGAAGAAACAGGTTTATCTCCGGTTAAAGATGACAGTGAACATACCCCATACCATTCTCCTGAACAAATCAAAGGAGAAGATATAGATTTCAGATCTGATATTTATTCCCTCGGACTTATTCTCTATGAATTGCTTACAGGGCAGAATCCGGCACGTTTTAAGGAACCGGCAGGTTTAAGAAAATATAATGAAAATATACCTAAATCCCTCGAAGCTATAATTATAAAGATGATACAGAGGGATATAAATCAAAGATTCCAGAGCTCAGGTGAAATACTCAGAGAACTCTGTAAGGTCAAATATAAGAGTTTAAAACCTGTTATTCAGGAACTTTTCCCTGATATGGATTTATCCTCTCTACTACCCGGTAGGGAATCTCTCGATGAAAAGTTTGCAGGTAAGAATTTTGACAGAGAAGAGAAAAAATCGGTAGATAAATATTCTGTGGAAGAAATTGATCCCGGTAAAATAAAACTGGATTTTCGTGCCCTTGACAGAATCTGCCGGGGAACAGGCATAAGATATAAGGAAGCAAAAGACGCTCTTATTCAGGCACAGGGCGATTCTTTAAAGGCCATTGAAATCATTGCCTCGAAAAGAAAAGGTCTGGAAATCAATATTGACGAAGACATAGTACATGAAGATATGGTTCCTCCTGAAAATGAGACTAATGCCGGTGATAGCCTCTGGGCCAGACTGGTCAATGGCATTTTTTTTATTCGTAAAAATGGAGAAGATTTATTTACATTTCCTTCTATCTGGTTATTTTTGTTAATATTAGTTCCTTTTCTTATATTTTTTGTTAATTTTTTAATTTTCCCTTTTGCTATTATATTTATTCTTATTATCTTTTCTTATTTCTATTGTAATATTTCTTTTGAACTCATTGAAAAAGATACCTTTGAATTCAGAAAGAACATAGAAATGACATTGAGACATCTCGGTACTATGCCTGTAGAACCACTGGTATTAAATGATAGTTCTTTACCGCTCGCTGAAGATATATTACCGGTAAAGAGAGAAAGGAAAAGAGAAGTGGCTCCTTCTCCGGAGCAGAAAATAGAAGAAACTATACCTTCTTCGGAAACAAAAGACGAAGAAAAATCAAGTGCAAGAGAAAGGGCTGCCAGACGAAGACAGGAAAGGGAAAAGAAGAAAGAAGAGCCGGCGCCTGCAGAAGAGAAAGATGCAAAAACCAGGGCTGTTCCTGTTAAGGCTGAAGAAGTGGCACCTCCTCCTGCTAAAACAGGTCCTGACGAAGAGACTATTAAATATATATGTTCCAGAGTTGAAGGTATAACACCTGAAGAAGCAGTGAAAGCCCTTGAAGAAGAAAATGGCGATCAGGCAAGAGCTGTAATGAGTCTGAAGAAAAAGAAAAAAGCAGAACGTAAATCAGCACCACCGGAAGAAGTACAGGAAGCACCGCCACCTCCGCCTCCTGAAGAAAAACCTGCTTCTGCTCCTGCTCCTGTCGCCGGTTCAGACGGTAAGATTTATGATCAGGAAAAAATAGATTATGTGTGCAGACGAACCAAAGTTACTCCTGAAGAAGCCGTAAAGGCTCTTGAAGAGAAAAACGGTGACGAAATAGAAGCAGTCATGAGTATTAAGAAGAATAAGAGGAAACAGAGGAAGTAAATAGCAGTGAGCAATGAGCAGTGAGCAGTGAGCAGTGACCAGTGACCAGTGAATATTTACGCATCATGAATAAAAGGGGGCTCTTATGAAAATACCATCGGAAAAAGAACTGGAAAGATACAGAAAAATTCTTTATTCTGAAATAGTGGATAATGCGATTAAATGGGGACAGGGTATTCTTATGGACGGAAGCCCTGCAGGGTGGACTGTTGACCTGAGAGAAGCCATACTTACTCCTGAATATGCCTGTGTTGTTTCACAGCTTTTTATGCCTCTTATTGACAGATACCGCCCCGATTATGTGGCAGGTATGACTGTTGCCGCAGGGTGCCTTGTTTCTCAGCTTGTACTTTTAAGTCATATCCGGGGAGTTCCTGTAAAGGGACTCTATATAAGACGGGAACCAAAAGCCGATGGTATGCAGAGACAGATTGAAGGACAGCTTATAGAGGGTTCTAAAGTTCTTTTATTCGATGACATTATAAATTCTTCCGATGTGGCATTAAAATGTATAGAACAACTTGTAAAACACAGATGTATACCTGTTGCTCTTGCAGTTATAATCAATTTCCAGGCTTCCGGAGAACATGACTTAAAGAAACTTGGCATACCACTTCATCATTTATTTACTCTCAGTGATATTAACATGAAACCTCCTCCCGAACCGGAAGATAATACTATGTTTTTACCTGTGTGGAAAGCAGGGCCTGTTAACAGCGGAGCCTATTATGCTCCCAAGTCCGGCCCTGTATCAGGAGAAGGAAGAATATTCCTCGGAAGTGACAGAGGATATTTTATCTCTGTTCATTCAGACGGCTTCCCGGACTGGTTTTTCCCTGTAGGAGAAACATACAGAGGCATACAGGTTTCACCTGTTTACAGAAAAGGAAAGGTTTATTTCGGAGCTTATGACGGGTACACTTACTGTTTGAAAGCTTCTTCTGGAAAAGTCCTCTGGAAACAGAAATGGGGCGACTGGGTAGGATGTTCTTCTCCTGTATTTGATCCGGTAAGTGAACTGTTTTTTATCGGTATTGAATACGGTTCTCACGGGGGAGATCTCTGTGCTTTTAACGGTACTGACGGAACCCTCAAATGGAGATTTAAAACAGGTGAATATGTTACATGTGCCCCCGGCATTAACAGCAATACAAATACTGTTTTTGTCGGTTCTCTGGATAAAACCGTTTATGCCCTTGATTTATATGATGGAACTGAAAAATGGCGATTTGTAACAGAGGGACCTATTAAAGGCGGTATAACGGCAGATCCTGTTACGGATTACTGCTATTTTACCTCCTATGACGGTTGTTTATACTGTTTGAACAACAGAGGCGAAGTTGTATGGAAGAGAAAACTCGGTTACTGGCTTTATTGCCGACCTGCCATCGGTCATGATATAGTTGTTATTGCAACGGAAGCAGATTACATATTCTCTTTCAATAAAATGACAGGGAAAATTATCTGGAAGAGGTGTATGTCCGATGAATGGAGGATGTGTGCCTATCCTGTTATAAAACATGGCAGAGTTTACGCGGGAAGTTACGGGGGATCGGTATATGTAATGAACCTTTATGACGGTTCTATTCTATGGTCTTTTAAAACCGGAGGGCCTGTTATGGCACCATGCGGAGTTTTTCCATCCGCTAAAATACCTGTCACAAGGCCTGCCTGTAAACAGGGGAAATTGAAGAAAAATACTTTTAATGTCAGAGGTGACAGGCTCTATTATCCGGGACCTGGAGGTCTTACACATATATTTAACAGTGATGCTACAGGGTTGCTATGGAGTGTTTATTCTCTGCAGAAAGAAATACCTCCTTACAGTAATACTCTGCTGGCGAGCTCAAATGACGGTTATCTTTACTGTTTTGTAGAAATTGACAGACAGTAAAAAGATACAGGAGATTTACCATGTTTGATCTGGAAAAAAATAAAAAAATACTTTATGAAAGAATATTAAATAACAGTATTAAATGGAATCAGGGGCTCCTTCGAGGCTCCGGAAGACCTGCAGGCTGGACTATTGATATGAGAGAAGACATATTGAACCCTTATTATTCCAATATAATAGCAGAAATTTTCATGGAATGGATAGAAGTCTATAAACCTGACT
>CALARM010000346.1 GCA_937888925.1 uncultured Synergistia bacterium
ATTGTGTATTTTTTTGACTGTACCATAACAATAAAAACCTTTCTATCGTTAGAATATTTATATTCATAATTTATTACGATACAGTTCTTTTCACGATACATAAATCCCCGCTCCGGTATTACAGATAAATAAGAGCTGTTTACAGTGTATTTAATAATTCGTAATGCGTAATGCGTAATGCGTAACAGGTTATTATCCATTCGCATCACACATCACACTTTACGCATTACGAGGTTGTTAATTATTAATTGTCATAAAACTAACTATACATTGCTATGATTTATAATATACTAAAGTTCTAAGTAAAGATGAATTTATCCTTCTCTATAGAAAAAGAAGTAAAAAAAGAAGATTTTAAAGATTACTAATTCTTTGGTTCTACTGAAGCTCTCAACTCAAATGTTTCATTTCCGGAGTCATTATTAGCACCTGTGGCAAAATTTACGGAAGCATTTTTTCTTATATTTTTTTTATAAGTTAAATTAAGCATAATAATATTACGTTTTCTCTGAAATACAATCCTGTCAAGACCTGTAGAAATTTTCTTTTCAATATTAACATCCCCTGAAGGGGTAACAAGAGAAGTATTTAATGTCAGTATAGAAGGAAAATCAGTCTGACTGTGAGAACTGTATTTTCTATAAAGAGTTCTCCCTTCTGCCGGAACAGGCTGAGAGGAATTAGGATCGGGAAAGGTAAAATATATTATGTGTCCCTGCCATAAAGGGTTTCCTATTAAATCATTATCTATCTGAAACTGATGGTTATCAAAAGCGCTTTCAAAAGAAATACTGTAATCCTGTATAAATACAGATTCTATATTTGTCATAGTAAGGTCATTTATAATCCTTTGAACAACCATTTCACCACTCTGCTGCACTTCAGAACTGCTCTGACCTATCTGCCAGCTTTTCAGACCAACATCAATAGCTCCGTACAGCCCGACAAGAAAAAGAGAAAAAACTATTGTTGCAACAGCCATTTCTACTATTGTCATACCGGATTTAAATTTATAAACCATATATTACCACCTTTTTATATTCCTGGTCTGGCAATAAGAGTTCTCATTTCTATTGTTTTTCTTTCTTCAGATTTAGCCCACGAAATAACAACAGAAACTCTCTTTAATTCACTTAATAACATATCACCATCTATTTCACCATCAGCAGAATTTTCTACAAAAATAATATACTCATAATCTACATCCTTAATACGTTCAATTCCTCTGATTTTATACTCATTCGCCGTATTCCATATAGATATTTCTGCCGTATCATCAGTTACAGGAGTGGAAGAAGTTCTCACAGAAGAAGAAGTAGATTCCGACACTTCACTCACATTAACTATGTTATTTACTATATCAATCTTTTTTATCACTGTCGTAAAATCCAGATTTTTAAGTTCTGTTATCTTGGACTCTGCAAGGTTTAATGCAGTTAATCTATATCTGGTTTTCTTAATAGCATAAGAACCTTTTACAAAAACGCCGAGTATAACGACTATTATCACGGATAAAAGACCTACAGCCGTCATAATCTCTGCCAGAGTCATAGCTTTTTTTCTAAAATATTTGCTCATATGTCCTGCCTTTGACAAAATCATACACATAAGGTTAAATCTGACTTTTATACCATAACAATTCCCGTACCTTTAAATTCTTTTCCAGGAACTTATTCTTACCTTGACTCTATTTCCCTGAAGATCTATCATTTTTTCCATATAATCCAGATCCTGCTCCACTTTAATCTTACCGTTAGCACTTGCCGTATCCAGCATAACACTTATATCTTCCCCGGAGTCACCTGAATAATTATTCATTCCTATTATAAATCCGTCCAGTGTAATAGATGGCTCTCCTGTTGCTCCGCTGTATCTGTTTCCCAGAGTAGTATAAAGCTTTCCTGCTCTGTTATCTGTATAAAGAAAAGACAGGTTAGCAGGTAAAACCTTTATTTCTCCTGTAAGTCCGTAGTTGTCCACTATGACATTCCCTTCTATATCATAGGCTACAATACCGTAAGGACAATTAGGATCTACGTCAGGGCCGTTCGGGTCGGGAGGATTATTGGGGTCGAGAGGCACAACCGACAGTTTTATATTCCCGCAGTAATGAACATCCTGATATTCAATATCGCCCGGTGAGTCCGGATATGCAATAGTAAGCCCTCCATAGCTTTTCATCAGATAACCGGCATAACCGTTTGGCAGGGTATGGTACTGAATTTCTGTCGTATTGAGGTACTTTGTATTATCAATAACTTCATCTTTAGCGATAAATTTTCTTGCCATCATATCCTGAATATAGGGATTATCTTCGGCTTCAGGACTGTCTGCACCTATGAGAGAAATCTTTGCATCATCACCGGCATATATAAGGCCTTTGGCATAATAATCTTTCGCTCCCGGAATAAAATCAATTTTCAAATCATCTTTTGCCAGAACATTTATAGCATCAGAATTTACTCTCTGCATAAAATTTACCTTACCTTTTGAAACAATATTTCCCTGTCCTGTAACCTCCATTTCAAATATTGTATGTGTATCGGAGTAAAGACTGTTTCCTCCGAGATCAAGTCTATAATCAGTACCGGAATATCTTGTATCAATTTTATTAAATTTATATACACTGTTTTCTACATGAAGGTAAAACCTGTTGTTTTCATTTATTATATCGGTGATACTTTTACCGCTGTCATTTGAAGCAACAGAACCTCCTATGGCAACCTTATCTTTTACAAGTTTTACAGAACCGTCTGTATTGATTACCAGTCCATTGTAAGAATTATACCCTTCATATGGATAAATACGCTTCTTCCCGTTTGGGCCTGAACCTGAAACAGGTAATTCAAGAGCTATAGTGTCTCCCAGACAGGACTGCAAATTTTTAGAGATTTCACTGCCTCCTGAAAGTGCAATATTAGGATCCAGTTCATAAGTCACAGGAGAAATCGGTATTGAACCACATGCTTTCTTACTGTAATTAAAGTTTTCTGTACTATCATCTGCATAGGTAACTATTAATTTGTAATCTGCTTTACCTGTAACTCCATTTGCCGTAATTTTCGTATAATCTTTATTAAAAGTCCACGTTGTATCATCACCGACGCAGTCAGCATATGAAGATTCAATAAAAGTATAACTATCAACCGGTATATCCATAGATTTCACAGTTTTACCTGATTTATTCTCATACCATTCTTTATTTGCCATTTCAGATGCAATAAAATTCGTTCTATCTACAGCATATGATTCAAGTTTCGGTATACCGGAAGCGTCAATTTTACTTGCTTCTGTCATAAAAATTCCCATTTTGCTCTTAGTCAGTTCAGGATTGGTTTCATAATTTCTAATTCCCAGTTCTCTCATTATCGTATAATTACCGGAAGGAAGATTTGCCGGCAGATTATTCGGGTCATTTTTACTATCTGCTATTATATTGTCTATATCAATTGACGATATCATTTCCTTGGGAGCATGTGCTTTTTTCTCGCCGCCGTACAGGCTATCTTCTATATTAATGGCACCGCAGGAAGACAGCATGCCTCTGTCAGTAGAATTTACATCTGTCTTTATAAAAGTATTGGCATCGACTGTAAATATACCTGCATCAAGAGGATTATTCGGATCCATCCAGTTAGAATGTAATCTGCCAGGCTGTAAATTATTATTTTTCTTTCTTCCGAATATATCTATTTCACCTGCTTTGAGAAAGCATATTTTCCCTTCTGAAAGAACAGTCGAATTATAAGCATCTGCTCTTACAAAAATAACCTGAAGTCTTTCCACTGATTTCCCGTTGGCAGATCTGCCTGTAGATATAATCTTTGCCGTATAAGCAGGAGTCTGGGAGGTATTATCTTTTACCTTATTAAAGAGATTATTATAAGAATAATGGGTCTTGGAAGAATCAAAAGTAATAACAAAACTCCCTTTACTATCCTGAAGATCACCTGTCTTTCCAGGAAGAGAGGTAGAGTGAGCGCTTCCCCAGGTACCATCGGAATTTTTATATCCCCAGCTTGCATTGGCATTCAATTCTGCATAAGCATAGGCAATACCTGCTTCTGCTGCTTTAACAGCCTGAGTTTTACTTTCTACATTACCGGTCATATTTAAAAGATTTGTACTTATAAAAATTATGGAAGTAGTCATCATAA
>CALARM010000347.1 GCA_937888925.1 uncultured Synergistia bacterium
CTTGCCATTAAAAAGAAACAGCCCATGACTATAAAAGATGTGGCAAATGAAAAAGGCCGTTTTATTTTAAGTAATATACCTGATATAGCTTCCACTATTGTAGTTCCTCTCTTTATAAAAAATAAAGCTTTTGGTGTGGCCTACTTAAATCATAGTTTTCGTAAAGAATATTCACAGGGTGAAATTTATATTCTTTCTGTCCTTGCAAGTCAATCCAGTGTAGCTCTGGATAATGCAAGACTCTATGAAACAGTAAAACAAAAACATCAGGCTGTAGAACAGCTTCTGGAGAAATTGATTCATAGTTCCGAATTATCTTCATCTCAATCTATGAATGAAGCACAGAATAAGATTGGTTATTCCATTAATGAAACAATAAATGAACTGGAAACCCTTCATGATAACCTGAATTCCGAATTGAATCAGGTTAAAACAAGAATTGATGAAATGAAAAAAATAACAAGTGAAAGTATTAATAAAATGCATAAAATTTCTGAAATCTCTCTCTCCGGTGACCAGGAAAAAATTGATTTGCTCCCTTCTCTTGAGATTTATTTACAGAGATTTGAAGCGGAAACAGGTATTGTGACAGAACTGCTGGTTTCAGGAATTAAAAAGAAACTGGCAGAATCTATTGAAACAACCATTTACCGTATAATACAGGAAGCATTGAAAAATGTAAAAGAACATTCCGGTGCTTTAAACGTGAGGGTGAGAGTAAAAATTCTCTCGGATCAATTTAATGTAGCTATAGAAGATGACGGCGTGGGATTTGATTACGGAAAAGCTTCCATTAACGGGAAAAAAATAACAGGCATAAACAGTATGAAAGAAAAGGCATCTTTCCTTGGAGGTACCTTTAAAATAAGAAGTCAACCCGGTAGAGGCACGACTGTTCTTCTGAGAATACCGGTACCGATTATCAGTGAGCAGTGACCGGTGACCAGTTAAACGGAAACCATTATGTAATAGCTTTGAACTATAAACTTTAAACTATAAACTTTAAATGATAAAGAAGGATTTATAAATTAAAAAAAGAATTATTCAGGTTATTATAAAAATCTAAATTTCAGGAGGTTTTAATTATGTCAGTAAAAATAGGTATAAACGGTTTTGGTAGAATAGGAAGGCAGGTCTTGAGGATATTACTTGAAAAATATCCTGAATTTGATATCGTGGCAATCAATGATATAACAAGCCCTGAAACAAATGCCCATCTGTTCAAATATGATTCTACATACGGTAGATTTCACGGAGATGTTTTCCTTGAAGGCGATTGTATGCATGCAGGGAAAGCCAAATTAAAAGTTTTATCCATGAAAAGCCCGACTGAATTACCATGGAAAGCTCTGGGTGCAGATATAGTACTTGAATGTACCGGTATATTTACTGATGCAGAAAAAGCAGGTTTACATATGGCTGCAGGTGCAAAGAAAGTCCTTATATCAGCTCCTGCTAAAGGTGATGTCTTTACAGTTGTTATGGGAGTAAATGAAAAGGACTACGAACCTTCAAAACATCATATAATTTCCAATGCTTCCTGCACAACAAACTGCCTTGCTCCTTTTGCCAAGGTATTACATGAAAATTTCACAATAGAACATGCCTTTATGACTACAATTCATGCCTATACAAATGATCAGAGAATTCTCGATTTACCTCATAAGGATCTCCGCCGCGCAAGAGCAGCAGGACTTAATATAATACCGACTACAACAGGAGCGGCAAAAGCTGTAGGCCTTGTTCTTCCTGAATTAAAAGGAAAATTTGACGGCCTTGCCCTGAGGGTTCCCACACCTACCGTATCTGTTGTAGATCTTGTATGTACTTTAGGTAAAAGTACTACTAAAGAAGAGGTAAACAGTAAATTTAAAGAAGCAAGTGAAGGCAGCCTTAAAGGTATTCTCGGATATACGGAATTACCTCTTGTATCGTCCGATTTCAGAGGCTGTGAACTGTCAAGTATTGTAGACGGAAAATCCACTATGGTACTGGCTGATAAGATGGTAAAGGTCATAGCCTGGTATGATAATGAATGGGGTTATGCAACAAGACTTGCCGATCTTGTTAAATATATAGTAGATAAAGGTTTATAATAAGATTTATGCAGGGGCGTTCAATCGGACGCCCCTGCGGGATTTTAAAAAAGAGGTGGGGTTATGAAAAAAACCGTAAAAGATGTTGATTTTAAAGGTAAAAGAGTTCTCGTAAGAGTGGATTTTAACGTTCCTCTCAAAGAAGGAAAAATAACTGATGACAGACGTATCAGGGCATCTCTTCCTACACTGGAATATATAAGAGACCATGGCGGACGTCTTATAGTTATGAGTCACCTGGGAAGACCCAAAGGAGAGGTAATGGAACAGTACAGAATGAGACCTGTCGCCATAAGATTGTCCGAATTAATGGGGATTGAGGTTAAATACTGTGAAGACATGAACTGGGACGTTGTAAAAAAACTTGCCTTCAGTCTTGAAGACGGAGAAATTCTTCTTCTTGAAAATTTACGTTTTCATAAAGGAGAGACGAAAAACGATCGTGCTCTTGTAGAGGAACTTCTTTCTCTCGGAGAAGTATATGTAAATGATGCCTTCGGAACATGTCACAGAGCTCATGCAAGTACAGCAGGCATACCTGCAACTAAAAAGATACCATCCGTAGCAGGATTCCTTGTAGGAAAAGAACTGGAAATGCTCGGGAAAATTCTGAGTGAGCCGGAACATCCTGTAGTTGCTATACTCGGCGGAGCAAAAGTGTCGGATAAGATCGGAGTAATAGAGAATCTTATACAGAAAGTTGATTCACTCCTCATAGGAGGAGGTATGAGTTATACCTTCTTAAAATCTATGGGACATGAAATAGGCACTTCCCTCCTTGACGCAGAGAGTCTTACCCTTGCAGGACAGCTTATGGCGAAGGCAAAGGAGAAAAATGTGAAGTTCCTTCTCCCTGAAGATATTGTAGTTGCAAAAGAGATTAAAGAAGGAACAGAACATAAGATTGTAAGTATTACGGATATCCCGTCTGATATGATGGGAGTCGATGTAGGGCCGAAAACTATAGATAAGTTCGGCGCTGTTATTAAAGATGCAAAGACGATATTCTGGAACGGTCCTCTCGGAGTATTTGAATTAGATGAATTTGCAAAAGGCACTGAAGCAGTTGCTACTTTCATAGCCCATAATTCAAATGCCATTTCTTTAATAGGCGGAGGAGATTCTGCGGCAGCAGCAGAAAAACTCGGATTTGCAGACAAAATGACCCATATATCTACCGGAGGCGGAGCATCCCTTGAATTTATGGAAGGGAAAGTCCTTCCCGGTATTGATGCACTGGACGATAAATAATTTGATTGTAGGGGCGTTCAATTGAACGCCCCTACAGGTAATTTAGGAGGTAATTTATTTGCCTGTTCCCCTTATAGTGGCAAATTGGAAGCTTCATAAAACTGTCAGGGAATCCCTGGCTTTTGCCAGTAAATTTAAATCCCTTACCGGCAGGATTTATGATAGAGATATTGTGCTGTGCCCTCCGTTCACATCCCTTTACCCGGTGGGAAAAGAACTTGCCGGATCTACAATAAAACTGGGAGCACAGAATTTATTTTATGAAGAAAAAGGTGCTTTTACAGGTGAAGTTTCTGCTGAAATGTTAAAAGAGGCAGGTTGCGCCTATGTTATTATAGGACATTCGGAAAGAAGGAAATATTTTGGCGAATCTGATAAGATAATAAATGCCAAAATTAAAAAAGCAGAACATTACGGACTTGTGCCGATAATATGTATAGGTGAAGGAGAAGAAGAGAGAAACAGAGGTGTTACAAGAGAAGTTCTGACATCTCAGATGAAAGAAGCCGTAGCTTCTTTTACTCCTTCTCAAATAGAGAAATTCGTAATAGCCTATGAGCCCATATGGGCTATAGGTACAGGTAAAGTTGAAACTCCCGAACAGACCAATGAAATTACGGGATATTTACGAAATCTTCTTTCATCTTCTTACGGTTATTCCATAGCTTCTAAAGTGAGGTTTCTTTATGGCGGAAGCGTCAAACCGGAAAATGCTTCTTCTTTTCTCTCACAGAGAGACGTAGACGGACTCCTGGTAGGAGGAGCCAGCCTTGACCCTGAAGGTTTTTCACTTATCTGCAGGGGATAAAA
>CALARM010000348.1 GCA_937888925.1 uncultured Synergistia bacterium
TGAAACGTATATACAGGGAAGGAAGTGACGGAGATATACCTGAAATAGTAAAAGATTTTATCCGTCCCTTCGATTTATCAAAAGCACCTCTTTTCAGAATTTGCCTGGTAAAAACAGGGGAAAAGAAACATATATTTATTCTGGATATACACAGTATTATCTCTGACACTGTATCGTGTGATATATTTATGAAAGAACTATGGAGTTTTTATTATGGATGTGAACCGGAGCCTTTAAAGATACAGTACAGAGATTTTGCCTTCTGGTATGAGAGTTTCCTGAAGTCCTATGAGATAAAGAGACAGAAGAAATACTGGCATGAAATTTATGAAGGGGAAATCCCTCAGTTAAATCTGATTACAGATTTCCCCCGTCCTTCTGAAATGTCTTTCCGCGGAAAAGAGAGATTTTTTAACATAGACAGTAATGTTTCTGCTTCTCTAAAATTTCTGTCAGAAGAAAAAAACAGTACCCTTTTTATGTTGCTCTTCAGTTCTTTTTCAATTCTTATGTCAAAATATACATCTCACGAGGATATAATCATAGGTACCCGGGCAGCAGGAAGAGCTTTGCCTGACATCACTTCACTTATAGGCATGTTTGAAAATACTCTTCCAGTAAGGACCTCTCCTCGGAGCAGCAGTACTTTTGATGATTTCTTCAGAGATACAGAAGAGAAGATTTTATCAGCCTTTTATAACCAGGACTATCAATTAGATATGCTCATTGACTCTCTCGGCATAAAGAGAGAATCAAGCAGAAACACTCTCTTTGATGTAATGTTTACTCTTACAGAGAGAAAAGAAGAACAGTTCATGGGAGATATTACTGTAAAATCTTTATCTTTTTCCAATGATACGGCGAAAGTGGATCTTTCATTTACTGTTATCGAAAATGATCATGATCTCGGTCTCAGTATCGAATACCGGGATGATCTGTTTCTGCCGGAAACTATAGACAGAATGGCAGAACATTTTGAATGTCTCCTTAAAAACATAGTGAAAAATCCTTCTTATCAATTGAAAGATTTAACCATTCTCACTGAAGAAGAGAGGAAGAAAATATTCTGTGATTTTAACAGCACAGAAATGCCATATCCACAGGATAAAACAATAATTGAACTCTTTCAGGAAGAGGCAGAGAAAAATCCTGATAATATTGCCCTTGTATATAAAGATAAAAAATTGACTTACAGAGAATTAAACCAGAGGGCAAACCAACTGGCCAGATTATTAAGAAGTAAAGGTATAAGACCTGATAATATAGTAAGTATACTTGCAGAACCTTCACTTGAAATGCTCGTTGGAACTATGGGTATTATAAAATCAGGTGCTGCCTATATGCCGGTAGATTTCAAATATCCTGTGGATAGAGTCCTTTATATGCTTGCAGACAGCAATTCATCTATAATTCTTACACAGAAACATTTATGTGAGAAATTAAAAGATTTTTCAGGTGACATAATAAATCTTGATGATGAAAGCCTTTATGAAGGAGACATGTCCAATCCTGAAATAATTACAAAACAGCATAATCTTGCCTATATTATCTATACCTCCGGCTCAACCGGAAGGCCAAAAGGTGTTATGATTGAACATGGTTCTCTTATTAATTTATCCCTCTGGCAGGCAGACAGTGTAAATCTTGTGCCGGGAGATAGAACGACTAAATATGCGGGATTTGGTTTTGATGTTTCAGTAGGAGAAATATTTTCCACTCTTATAAAAGGTGCATCCCTTTATATAATAAGTGATGATATTCGTATATCTTTAAAGGATTTAAACGAATATTTTGAAGAGCACAGTATAAATAAAATATTCCTTCCCACCCAGTTCGGTGAACATTTTATGGAACTTGTAGACAACAAATCTCTATCCATAGTGGATGTGGCAGGAGAGAAGTTAAAACATTACAGGAAAAGGAATTACAGGTTACTTAATAAATACGGCCCCACGGAATATACTGTTTATACAACCTGTTTTGAAGTAGATAAACCTTATGATAATATCCCCATAGGTAAACCTGTATGGAATACGAAGATTTTTATAGTAGATAAACATAATAATTTACAGCCTGTGGGAGTAGCGGGGGAACTCTGCATATCAGGTGCCGGCCTTGCGAGAGGTTATTTAAATAACCTGTCTCTTACGGAAGAAAAATTTGTAGCCAATCCCTTTGAAGCGGGGAAAAAGATGTACCGCACGGGAGATCTGGCAAGATGGCTTCCTGACGGTAATATTGAATATCTCGGCAGAATGGATCAGCAGGTAAAGGTCCGCGGCTACCGTATAGAAATCGGTGAAGTAGAGCATGCTCTGAAGGAATATCCACTCATAAAAGATGTTTCCATTATAGCCAGAGAAATTACAGAGGGTGACACAGCTCTCTGTGCCTATATTGTGTCAGACAGTGATATAGATATAGAACCTCTGAAGGAGTCTCTGAAAAAGACTCTTCCCGAATATATGGTTCCTTCTTATTTTATCAAACTGAAGGAACTTCCCCTTACACCAAGTGGAAAAGTTGACAGGAAAAATTTACCTTCCCCTGATATGGCTGTTGATAGGAAAGATATTAAACTGCCGAAAAATGAAGCCGAAGAAAAGATAATGAGAGCCTGGGAAAAAATACTTGAAATAAGTAATATAAGCGTGAGAGATAATTTCTTTACCCTTGGAGGTCATTCCCTTAAAGCTGTCGCTCTTGTGGCAGAACTGCAGAAGGATTTTGAAATACAATTAAATGATGTATTCAAATATCAGACTGTTGAAGAAATGGCTGAAAACCTGACAGGCATAAAGGATAATCTTAAAAAGAAACTCATGGATATCAAAAAGGATATGTCTCTTCCCGCCAGTCCGGATATTAAACTTCCTCAAATAGATAAAGCCATGGAGAAATACAGAGGAGATTATAAAAAATATGGTTCTTTAGATTTATCTCAGAAGAGGAAGTATAAAAATATACTCCTTACAGGGGCTACAGGTTTCCTGGGAAGCTATCTTTTCCGTGACCTCCTCAGGAAAGATGGTTATTCCCTTTATATACCTGTAAGAGGAAAGAATGAAGAAGACTGCAGAGAGAGGCTTATAAATAAATTAAATTATTATTTCGGCCCGGGATTTTTTGAACAATACGGTCACAGGATACACATACTGAAGGGTGATCTTTCTGCAGAATATTTCGGTCTTTCCAGGGATTTATATGACGATCTTTCTTTAAAAATAGACTGTATCATCAATTCTGCCGCAAATGTGAGACACTACGGCCTTTATGAGGAATTTTACAGAGATAACGTACAGTCTGTTTCCAATCTCCTTAAATTTGCTCTCACAGGAAAAAAGAAGGATATTCACCATGTGTCCACCACATCTGTCGGAGGAGGTCATATAAAAAATAAAAAAGTATCTCTCTTTACTGAAGATATGGTAAATATAGGTCAGACTTCTGAGAATGTCTATATTAAGACAAAACTGGAGGCAGAAAAACTTCTTATAGATGGAAGAAAAAAAGGAGTTATGATAAATATTTACAGGGCAGGTAATATTACCTTTGATTCAAAGACAGGCATATTCCAGGAAAATATAGATTCCAATGGTTTTTACCAGAGGATGAAATCTTTTATCAACCTGGGTATTGTTCCCATGAATTTCGGCAGAGTCGATCTGTCATATGTGGACGGAGTGAGCGGTGCAATTTTAGCTCTCTTTGATCTGGCAGAAATAAAACAGGAGATATTCCATATAGAAAATTTTGTAAAAACAGATCTCTCTTACCTCCTTTCTTCTCCCGAATCGGGACTTAACCTGGAGCAAAAGCCTCTTCCTCTTATTATAGATTATCTTCTGGAACATTATGACCACAGTGATTTCCGTGAATACATAGAGAGGCTCATAGTTCATATGGGGTGGATGGCCTATGAGGATGTAAAGAAAATGACTCACGTCATAATCATGTCTGAAAAGACGGAATTTATCCTTGAAAGGGCAGGTTATAAGTGGCCCTGTGCCGGTATGGATTCATTTAAAAAGATGATTTATGAAGCTCTTAAAGAGAGAGTTTCTCTACTGAGAGAATGTCCTGTCTTCTCAGGTCTGTCTTCCGACGAATTTTCTATGGTGGCAGCAAGGGCAAGACAGGTATATTACGGTGAAGACTCTGAGATACTCACGGAAGGTCAGACAGATAAAAACTTTTATGTTATTGCCAGAGGAGCAGTATCTGTAAGTTCCCTGTCAACATCAGGCTGGATTGGAACAGTTTCTATAATGGGAGAAGGTAATGTCCTGGGAGAAAATCATATATTTGAAGAAAAGCCTTCGGCTATAATAGCAGAACCTGCCATGGGAGATGTTTTAATCTTTGTCTTTGACGGTAAGGATATGAGAAGTATTATGGATAGAGTGCCGGATATTACAGGTAATTTAATAAAGGAGTTAAATAATAAGCTGGAAAAACTGCAGAAAATAATAGTCTCTATAGGGTAAGTAATAGCAATATAATAATCTATAGTTTTGCAGAATTTCAAATGAAAGTATAGTTATTTCATTTTGAAGTGTCTTAATTTTAACCAACCCGTCGAGTTCTTCATCTATAAATCCTTATGTTCTGCAAAATCATTGAAATATTTATTTTTATTATGTTATAATATTTTTAAGGATTATATGAGAATAATGGAGCCTAAGGTTTCACTGCATAATTATTTTCATATGTAGGTGTGAATGCTCCTGGCATGTCTGTTAGTAAAGATTATTCTTTCAATCAAGGAGGAGATAATATGGTAGGTCAACATTTAAATAAACTGGTACCGGATTTAATTAGTGAAATTACTATTCAATTATCAGATGAAGTTACTCAACAGGGAAAAAATGAAGCTGCTATAAAATTATTACAGGAATGGGCAAATGACGAATCTGGCTATGATGAAAAAATATGGCCAATAGCAAAGAAAGCAATTGAAGAAAATCGGCTTTCTATAAGGAAGAAATTTAATGAATAAAACTATTGTATTGGATTCCGGGCCTCTTGGAAAACTGGCTCATCCACGTGTTAATAAAGATATAAAGTTATGGTTCGAAACATTACTGAAAAATGGGGCTATTTTTATTATCCCGGAAATTGCTGATTACGAAGTCCGACGAAGTTTATTACATGAAAATCTTTTAAAATCAGTTGAGCGTCTTAATGAACTAAAAAAAACACTATTATATCTTCCCATAAATACAGAGGCTATATTAAAAGCGGCAGAATTATGGCCAGAAGCAAGAAAAATCGGTAAACCAACAAGTGATCCACACGCTCTGGATGGAGATGTCATTCTTGCTTCACAGGCACTTCAGGTAGATGGTCTGGTAGCAACAGAAAATGTCGGTCATTTGTCGCTTTTCACTGAGGCAAAACCCTGGTATGAGATTTTATAATGTTATTTTTCAATCCTCTTTACTTACTTTAAATGGAGATTTTTCAGATATAATTGCTTATCCACCTTAAGATTATAATGGAATAATCGCCGTGCAGATAAAAAATCATCCTGAAATTATTCCAAAAATTATTAAAATATTAAATAGTTATTTTGTTACCCATACTGACATGACCCATTATAAAGGAAAATTATTTATAGTAGAACCTCACAGAATTAGAATTAAAGAATGACCTTTTTTCAATCGGTGCACTAGACCGAAATATCCATTTATGTTAATAAAAAAAACAGGTGAATTTTCACCTGTTTTTTTATAATTTTTTATTTACTGAACCTGATTACCCTGTCATATACCAGTTCCTGCCATACAGGTCCTACTTTCGTTCCAGGTTCAAGATATGCTCTAAAACCTACGAACAGAGGGGATGCAGGGCCTACTCCATGAAAGTCATTGGAATGTGCAGGAAAAGGAACTTCCACACAGTGGGGATCTCCATTCGCATGGCGTGAAACCTTCCATGCATAGAGATAATCTGCGCTGGAATTGCCCGGCATATAATCGCTGGCACTTCCTGTAAACTGACTGCTATCAACTCCTATAACACCATTTATCATCACAGAACCATATATGACAAAATTTGAATAGGTAACCTTACCTGTTTTTACATGATTGACACCATAAACAATAAAAAATGTGTTCGGATCGTCAGGAAGGGTTAAAGGATTTACAGTATTCGGATCATTATCTGTTCCCAGATAGGTTGTGTCACGGCTTTCTCCGAGATTATCGAGTCCCATCTGTATGGCAGGATAACTCTCGTTAATCCATATATCTGTTGTAACCTCCTGTGCTTTATAGCCTTTATATTTATTTAAAATTGCTTTCCTGAGTTCATTAAGAGAAGGAAGATAATCCATCTCAGTAATCCCGTTACCGCGCTTTCTCAATTCCGGCGTCTCGAAAGGGTTTAATTCTCCCTGTGTGGAAGGTGTAATTCTGAATACTCTCACAGGTGGATTTGCTACATAAGCCTCACATGCCTGTTTATCAATAAACATGGCATTCCTCTGTCCAATACCAAGACTATCTGCCTCCTGAGTAATACCCAGTTTTACCACTGATGAAGGAATAACCTCTGTATTCAGAACAGTTTCAGGATAACCTGATTTCTGAGCTAAAGTGCGGATCTTTGTGTCAGTATTGCGATCAGGAGTTCCTATAATGATGAACTGCTGATTATAGGGATTGCCTGCTGTCCCGCCCGGTGTTCCCTGTGTACTGATAGATGCAATATTAATAGTATCTCCCAGTCCTCCGAACATTACTCTCCTGGCAGTATTGCCTGAACCTATTACTACCGGGTAAACTGACGATTCTGTTATGGTTTTACCTGTAAAGAAGGAATTCTGCCTTGTATGTAAAAAAAGAGGATAGTTGAAAAATAGCATTTCAGGAGGTGTTTTTCCTGTAATTACTATAGCCTCATCGGCACGCATTCTGAAACCTTTTGCACATCCGTTTGGATCAACTAAATAGTCATCTACTGTCTGTCCTGGAGATTTTGGCATATCACATGTGAAATATGGTGCATTATAATTATTTCCATTACAATTTGGCGCCTTACCGTCTTCACAGAGTTGTATTAAATCTGTCCTGTTAAATTCCCCTTCCTGTACAATAAATCCGTTATTTTTAAGATTGTTAATAAATGTATTTATGTCTCCTGTTGAAGGCGTTGGTATATAGACAGGTGCTGCAGTGTCATCGCCACATCCAACTGAAATGAATGATAGCAATAAAAGACCGGTAATTAATAGAATAGTTTTACTTTGAGACAAAAAAAATCATCCTTTCATAAAAAAATTACAGAATATTTCTATATAAACGGCAAATCTCCTGTGGGGACACTCCTGCGAAAAAATATTTAACTTTTGCATTTGTATTTATTACAACTAACTAACTGTCTGATTTGCTATTATATCTTTTCCATTACAGGCTGTTAGGAGTAAAAATGCTAAATTTATTATAATGAGTAAATTTTTTGTTAAACTCATAGAATTCGTCTCCTATTCCTATTATTTTCTGCTTTTCTCAACTGTTATAGTAACAGGCACATTTATGGCAGGAAATTGGAAAATTAGGTATATAAGAATCCATTAACACAGTTATTTTAATTGAATTAATAGCTTTAATAGAGGAGAGTCTATAATGAACAAAGGAGAAACTTTATTTAACAATGCCAGAATATCGGCTCAGTTGATTATTAATACTGCTCTGTTGAAAACACCACAGGTTATAAGGAATGCAGTAAATGAGATATGTAGCCTTCAAGCTTATAAAGATATAGATCGTAATAAACTGATTCTAAGACTTGAAAAGGAAAACTGCTGATAATGTTACTGAATGGTGTAAAAAAGAAGAATGCTGGAAAAAACTTAAAGGTAAAGATATTCTCCTGCCCCATATTCTGCGTAAAGAGTTGATCTCCAGCAGCCCATCAGCAGGGCAATCATTTAATAGATTAACTGAAGAGGAATATGAGGACTTAATAAAAGAGATTACAATTGTTAAGCCGGAGATATGGTTTAATATTGCTAAATGGGGAAAATTAACAAATTTCTTAAATTCATGGGAAAGAAATTTTTCTTATTCAACAGGGAAAATCATAGCTCAGGGAAAAATTCCATCTGTAAAACAGGCACCCCGGGCGAAGAAAATTTATGAGAAGGCTCTAAAAATGGGGTTCAATGAAGAATTCAGTTTTGATGAGAAATCGAAGGCTCTTCAAATTACTTTTGAAATATAATCATCAAGAAAAATAATCTTCACATCATCCAGGATGATTTTTTTAAAATGTATGTCATTTGTTATAAAAGCATTTCCTCCTTTCTGTATTACAGTAGCAAGTAAGATTGCATCCGGCGTTTTTAGTCTGTACTGTCCGCGAAGCCTGGCTGCTTCCTGAGCAATAACAAAGTCAGGAGGAATTATCTCTGTGGAGGGGAGAGATTGTATAAATCGTTTGAAAATAAAGATTTTTTTCATATCACCTT
>CALARM010000349.1 GCA_937888925.1 uncultured Synergistia bacterium
AAAAAAACATCCTTCTGAGAAGAAGCTCTGGGGACTTAAAAAGAAGATGGTAAAATTGCTGTAATGTTATAGTGAAATATAATATGATTGAAGTTAGATTTTGATTAATCTATACTTTTGCAGAATTTTGAAAAACCGTTACTCTGTATGGGCGCACGGCCGTGCGCCCATACAAGGTGGCATAAGGCTTTGTAAAAAAAATGCAAAAGTATAGTAAAAAAGCATTATTAAGTGTAAAACAGGAGATTGACAGAATCGATAAAGATATTAATATAATGGTATATGGACTTTATGGAATTACAAAGGAAGAAGTAAAGATTGTTGAGAACTGTAATATGTAAATAGAAAGAGGTGTGTATTTATGAATCTTTTAGAAGAGATTTTAACTAAAATCGAAACTTTAGACAATAACTCTAAAGTAGAGGTTTATAATAAGATAAGGACTGATTTAATAAAATCAAATCAGTTGTTAATAAATCTCAGTCGTTACAAAGGTATAGCTAAGGGATTATGGAATGAGGAACCACAGGTATTTGTGGATAAATTGAGAGATGAAGACAGAATATAAGAATTTTTTTATAGATACATCTTTATTTATTTATCTGCTTGAAGATTATAAAGAATATAGTTCTCAAGTTTTAGAAGTATTTAATTATTGTATATTGTATGAAGTGAAATTCGTAACATCAATAATTACTTATATGGAATTCACCGTTAAGCCTTATAGAGAAAAAAAATATATCATTATAGATGAGTTTAAAAACCTGTTGTTTGATTTAAATGCTGAACTGGTTAATATAAATTTAGATATTGCTGACAGGGCAGCAAGATTAAGATCACAATACAATCTAAAGCCTATGGATGCATTGCAGATTTCCTGTGCTATTTATAGTAATTGTAATAAATTTATAAGTAATGATAAAAGGCTAAAAGCTATAACTGAAGTAGAGATAGTTTTGTTAGATGATTTGTGTACAGGTAATATAAAACTATAGAAGGTAATTTTATGAATATAGTATCAGATCTTATCGAAGTCCCACCGGTAAAAACTGTAGTTAAATTTTCCGATCTTTTAGATGAAAATCTAAAAAAACTGCTTCAAGAAAGTTTTATCCTTACAGGAGAGGTTATTCAGAATCTTACCGTACTTTTAAGAGAAATAGTAAGAAAAAAAGGACAGGGATTTTTTCTTCAGGGAAGTTACGGCACAGGTAAATCCCATTTCCTCGGCATATTAAGTCTTCTTCTTACAGAACCATTATCTCATAGTGTCCTCCAGTCATGTGGCGAACTATCGGAAGTCTCTGCAAAAATCATAAGTGAAAAATTTTTTGTGTTAAATTTATCTCTTCTGGAACACAGCAGCAGTGAAAGCCTTGAAGATATTATTTCTTTCTCGCTGGACAGTCACATCAAAAATCTGGCAGGCAAAAGTATTCTCTCCGATATGAAGAGATTTAAAGATGATATAGTAAGTCTTTTAAATGCCCGTTATAAGACAGACCTTGAGATTTTTCTCTCCGAAAAAGGATTCTCAGAGGCAGATGTTCTATCTGAAGACGGAGACCTGTCTTTACTGGAAGAACTCATAGGGAAACTCGATCTGCCCTATAGATTTAAATATTCACGAAAAGATTTCTTTACAGATTTTATGAAAATACTTTCTTCCTCCGGCTATACGGGGGCAGTGTTCCTTATTGATGAACTTTCGGAATTTCTCCGTTCCAAACCTACAGGGAGAAAATTTAATGAAGATATAAGATTTTTACAGTTTCTCGGAGAAATTTCTTCTTCTCTTCCTCTGTGGATAACCGGGAGCCTCCAGGAAAGAATAGAAGAAACAGGGGAGATTTCTCCCTATGTGTTTAATAAAATAAAGGATAGATATCCTGTAAGGCTCTTTCTTACGGGAAAACATATAGAAGAATTAATCAGGGGAAGACTCATAATAAAACTGGATGGCTCCATAGACAGATTAAAACACTTATATAAAAAATTTAAAGGAGCTTTCTCGTCTTGGGGAGTGACAGAGGAAAGATTTATCTATCTTTATCCTGTTCATCCTGAAACAGTTTTTTTACTGGATAATCTGAAATTTCTTTTTTCTCAGCAACGGGGTGTTGTAGATTTTATTCATTATGAGATAAAAGGCGATGATACAAGACATATAGAAGGTATCATGGCCCGGCCATATGATACGCTCCTTACGCCTGACCTTATATTTGATCATTTCAGGGTAAGGATAAAAGAAACTGTCGGACTGAACCCCTATTATGACATAGTTTATAAATATTACGAACATGAACTGGACAAACTCTTTCCTTCGGAAGAGGAAAGAGTTCTGGCTTTCAGGCTGATAAAAACTCTTATTATCTCTGCAATTCTTCCCATAAAAAAAACTTATTCAGTAAAAAATCTTGCAGAAATTATTCTCTACAGAGTCACAGATATAGAAGCAGGGATAAACTATCAGTATATAAGTGATATTCTTGAAAAACTCTGCAGAGACGGTGCTTATATAGGTACGATAAAACATAAGGAACCTTATGAAAATTCTTATTTTATAGATATGGAGGCAGATATAAATCTTATTATAAAGAGAAAGACAGAATATGTAGAAAACAGTCTTTTCCCTGAAGACAGCAGGATTTATGAAAATCTATTTCCCTGGTTTACAGATCCTCTCTTTCCCATTGCTCACTTTCGTCTCCATTCCCTTACCAGGAGAACTATTACGTGGCAGAATACATCCCGTGAAGCAGGTCTTGTCATAACATCTCTTATCCGTTTTACTGATGAAAAGCTTGCTCTTCTCTCGGAGCAGATGGCAAAAAGTGAAATGGATTTTGTGCTGTTTATTGCCACTCCATCCGAAATAGATAAACAGAGGAAATATCTGGAGGAAATACTCGTTCCTCTTATAGAAGGAAAAAAATCATTTGTCTTCTGGCTTCCTGAAAAAATCATAGATGAAAGACCTTTCAGAGAAGCTTTTTCTCACCTTATGTTATGGGAAGAATATAAAGAAGACACTTCCGTTACAGGTAAAAGAGCGTCGG
>CALARM010000350.1 GCA_937888925.1 uncultured Synergistia bacterium
ATTACTGGAGGGAAAAGAACTCCGATTATTTATCCTTTTGTTTTGCTCTCTGTGCTCTGTCCTTTGTGACTAAAGAGGATACCTATATAATTTTATTTATATTTTTCTCCTTTATATTTTTTAAATGTATGGTGGAAAAAGCTACAAATACTGTATTACAGGAACCTGATATTATGTCATATCTTCGTAAATCTTTTTCTGAAGTCGTAGCGAAGAAAGAAGGCTACAGACTTGCTATGTCTATCCTTTTCCTGAGAATACTTACCCTGAACGGACTGGAAGATTATATTCAGAATAAAAAAGCAGGAGAGCTAAATCCTGTAGACAGTTTGAAAAGGTTTATCCTGGATATAAGGGGATTTTTTGTAATTAAAGATGAAACTATAGATAAATTAAGAGAAGAAGATGTTGCAAATCTGAAAGATTTTAATAAAAAACTGAATTCCCTGGAAGAACTGAAAAATAAAACTTTTTCAAAATTTGAACTGACAACGGAACTTACCGGATTGTCTTTTAAGGAAGAAGAAATAAAGATAATTTTACATCATTCCTATGTTACCAGAGATTTTGTGCCATTACTTAATGGACTTTTTTCATTCGCTGTTATATTCTCCGTATTTTTTACTTCTTTTTTTACAAATCCCAGGGGGCTTTTTACAGGTATATTCGGATTTTTTACTTACTGGGTTTTCAATCAACAGGTTAAGCCGAGAATACCGGGAGCTTTTTATTATTATATTTCGAAACTCTGTATTTATGAATTTGCCACAGTATTATTTGCCCTTATAGGGATATGGTATTTACTCAGAAAAAAAGATAGAGTTACACCTGTTATTTTCTACAGTTCTCTCATATTAATTTATCTTTATTCTTTTGCCCAGGATACTGTTCCCCTTCTTTCACAGAAATTTATCCTTTATCCGGCATGCGGAGTATGTTTTTTCTATGTTTTATGGGGAATATTACGTATGATTTTTTATCTTGAAGGAAAAGGTACCTTTTTGTCCTTTGTAATCTACTGGTCTTTAAGCAGTCTTTTTATATATTCCTATGCCCAGGAAAAGGTTCCATGGCTTATGGTTCCCATTGTTCTGCCTCTGACAGTTATGGCAGGTATGTCTTTAGGTAAGATTTTTCAGGAAGGAAAAACATATTTTAAATACGCTACAGGCATAATACTTGTAATTCTTCTGTGGTTTAATGTATATACCAGTTTCCGGTTGAATTTTAAAATGGGTGATAATCCTGTAGAACCTATGGTTTTCACACAGACTACTAGGGATGTTGTTGATACAACGGAGAGATTATCCAATATAGTGAAAAATTTAAAGAAAGAGGAAAAAGAAACAGGTCAGAAAAAGAATTATGTTATTTTTGTCGACAATGAAGTATCCTGGCCTTTTGTATGGTATCTTCGTGACTTTACCGTCCAGTATTCTCTCCCTTCCTCTGCAGAAGATGCACAGAGAGGTATTGCCATTCTCTCATCTCCGGAGAAACAGAGCAGCGTCGAGCCTTTCCTTGCAGGCAATTTTTCCAGGGAACATATGAAATTAAGAGCCTGGTGGATAGCTGATAACAAAAAACTTCTGTCTTATTTATGGAAAAAAGAATTGTTCAAGATTGATGATAAAACAATGGATAGTCTGAAAAATAATATATCGGAAGATAAATTAAACCTTATAAAACCATTTACTCTTCATGTCTTTACCGGTGATGAACTTTCGGAAACTCTGAAAAATATGAATTTTTCCCCTGACGAGATTCAGTTGATTTCAAAAAGTTCTGCGAAAAATGGCTTTACAGAATTTTTCGACATACTCTGGAGATTTATATTTTTCAGACAGGTGTGGAATGAAACAGGGTCTACTGATTACATGTTGTATATGAAAAAGGATTTCTCAAAACTTCCGGCGCTGGAAGCTGTGCCTCTTATGGGTTTAAACGTAGCCCACGAAAGAACTCCTTCACTGCCATCGACACTGATAACTAAAGTACTGGTTACCGGTAACAAGGGTAGTTCCGGCGGACAGTTAAACTGTCCCAGGGATATAGATCTGGATTCAGATGGTAATATATATGTAGTGGATTCTCTCAATCACAGAATAGAAAAATTTTCTTCCCGGGGAGTATTTCTTTCTTCATGGGGAGAACAGGGAAGTAAAGAAGGTAAATTTCAGGAACCATGCGGTATAGGAATTGACAGAAAAAATGGTTATGTTTATGTGGCAGATACATGGAATCACAGAATAGAGCGTTTTTCTCTCGATGGAGTTTATCAATTTTCCTGGAAGGGAGATTTTTATGGTCCGAGAGATGTGGTAGCAGATAGTCATGGTGATATTTATGTCTCTGATACGGGGAACTGTTTTATAAAGAAATATAATCAGAAAGGTGAATTATTGAAGCAGTTCGGTTCAAAAGGAAGCAATGACGGTCAGTTTCAGGAGCCTGTAGGACTTACTGTGGACAATGAAGACAATATTGTCATAGCTGATACCTGGAATCAGAGGGTTCAGAGATTTAATCGTGATGGTAATTTTATCGATAAGTTTGATGTTGCCGGATGGTACGGCAATAATATAAGAGAGCCCTATCTTACAGTTGCTTCCGGTGATAAAATCTATCTTACAGATTCGTCTCAGGAAAAGATACTCGTATATGAATTAAAGGGAGGTCAACTGGTATCTGTTCTGACTACAAAGTCCGTCCTGGGCAGAATGAGTGCTCCTTTAGGAATAGCCTTTAATGAGAAGGATGCAAAGTTAATCATAAGTGATTTTAACGGTAATTCCATTCAGATAATTGATTTAAAATAGCAGGTCAGCAGACTGGCAGAAGGTTACTGAAAAGCTATTACATGTTCTGATAGCTGAAATGCTGAAATGCTGAAATGCTATTTAAAATAAAAATTAAAAGAGGGCAGGAAAAAAGCTTTTTCATATAGAAAGTATTATAAAAATATGACGGCTATTATTTGCCATTAAGGAGTTGAAAGTTTTTGAAAAAACCTTCATTACAGTTTTCTATTCCGTGTCTTGAGGTTGATGAATCAGGTAATAAACCCCCGAGTTTTAAGTATATCTTTTATGAACTGCCTTTTCCGGAATTTCCTATTAAAAGTCCTAATTTTTTTATAAATAACGGATGGTGTTATGGTCTTGGCCCTCATACTGAAAGAACGAAGGTATTGAGACCAGATAAAAAGACTGTTCTTACAGATACAAAAGATCACGAATTTATGCTTGAAGATGATGAAACACCTTTTATGGCTATCAATATGTACCAGGAAATAGTATTTCCCGAACCCGGTACCTACTGGGTACAGATTTTTCTTGATAATCAACAGGTAATACAATATCCTTTACCTATTCGCCAGGCCAGTGCAAA
>CALARM010000351.1 GCA_937888925.1 uncultured Synergistia bacterium
TTAAAGAGGATAACATTATAGATTCCTGTGTAAAAACAGGAAATAAAACAATAAATCCCTTCAGATGGTATGAAGAAAAATTAATCAGAGGGGAAAAAACTTATCTTTATGAACAGTATAAATCGGTGAAAAGTGAAAAGTGAAAAGTGAAAAATTAACAATTACGAAAAGATATATTATTTATTTAATATTATTTCTGTTCTGTATAACAGGTTGTAAAAGTGAAGCCAGGTCAACTGTTTCTACAATGGTTTTTGAGAAAAAGACCTTAACTGTAAAAGATAAAACTATTACAGTAGAAATAGCAGATACATCAGAAAAAAGAATGACCGGCCTCATGTATAGAAAAAGCCTGGGGAAAAATGAAGGCATGCTGTTTATATTCTCAGGAGAAGAAATTCACTCTTTCTGGATGAAAAATACCCTTATACCTCTGAGTATTGCCTTTATAAAAGAAGACGGCACAATAGTTCACATAGAAGACATGGAACCACAGACAGAAATGTCTCATTCATCGAAATATCCGGTAAAATATGCCCTTGAAGTAAATAAAGGATGGTTTAAAGAGAATAAAATAACAGTCGGAGATAAAATACTTTTCACCGGTCACTGATAACTTTTCACTTTTCACTTTTCACTCTTCTTTCACTCTTCACTCTTCACTCTTCACTACTCACTTTTCACGACTCACTGCCAAAGGCATAAAGCTTTCCGTCATCAGAAGCTATGAAAACCATACTGTTTGCAATGGCAGGAGAAGACATTATTTTCCCGCCTGTCTTATATTTACACCCTCTGCCATTTTCGGCATGAATGGCATAAAACATCGTATCAGTGGAGCCTATATAGACAAAACCGTTTGCCACAGCAGGAGATGAATAGATAGTATCTCCCGTCTTATACTGCCATATTTTTGTCCCTTTAGAGGCATCCAGAGCATAAACGCTCTTATCCCTGGAACCTATAAATACTTTTTTATAAGCCAAAGCAGGGGAAGATATGATGGGGCCTTCCGACATAAATTCCCATTTTATTTTTCCGTTTGATGCGTCAAGGGCTACAAGTTTATTATTTAAAAGGCCAGTATATATGAGACCATCCAGGAATAGAGGTGATGAATGTATTTTACCGCCTAAATTCTTTGACCATACCTTCTCTCCCGTACGTCTGTTAAGGCAGTAAATAGAACCATCCCAGGAACCAAAATAAACCCAGTTGGAAACAATAAGAGGTAAAGAAGTAATCTGGTCGCCGGCCTTATAAGACCAGAGAAGTTCCCCTTTTTCCATAGATATGGCATAGAATATACCTTTATCAGATCCTGCATAAAGTATATCTTCATTACATGCGGGAGAAGAATTCATTTTTGAATCTGTCTTAAAAGACCATACTTTTGTTCCTTTAGAAACATCAATACCATATATAAATCCGTTACAGGCAAGATATATCATTCTGACTCCGGCAAAAGGAGTGGCTCTGATCTCACCGTCACTGTTAAACTTCCAGAGTGGTTTACCTTTTTTCTGACTTACAGCATAAAGGGTTCCCCCTTCATCACCTATATAAACACTCCCGTCTGAAACAACAGGTGAAGAAGTAATTCTTTTTTTCAGATTTAATGTCCAGTTCAGAGTAAGAAAAGTATTTTCATCTTTTAAACTGGAAATCTTCAGATTCGCTTCATTGTTCTGGAAAGCACTGTTATTACCTCTGAAGGAGAGCCATAGTCTGTTTTCAGAGAGATCATACAGATTTTCAAGCCTGGATTTCACTTTCCCGTCAAGATCATGAAATTTACTGACCACTTCTCTCGTAAGATTTACAACCCTGTTGTAATGCTTTATTTTATAAGAAGCTCTGGCAAGATTGGCATAATAAGATACTTTATCCTGTTCAAGTTTAATAGCTTCTTCATAGGCCTTAATGGCTTCTCTGTAATCTTCGATTTTCTCATAAGTCTGGCCGAGCTTAAAATATACAGCCCCATCTTTTTCAACGTCAATACTGTTTAAATATGCTTCTACTGCTTCAGGATATTTCTCTGATTTAAAATATATATCCCCTGAATGGGCATAATAAGCACCGTTATTCTTTACAAATTTAATGGCTGACTTTATTGATAACATGGCACTTTTGAGTTTACCCTGCTTCAGTTCTTTTCTGGATTTTCTGTAAAAATTCTCTGCAAGTTCAATGCTCATCTCCCTTGTAATGGAAGGTAAACCACGGAAAAGCTCTATAGCACTATCATATTTATTACTATTTCTATAAATTCTTGCAAGTTTTAATATTGCTGTTTTATCACCGGCCTTTAAAGAAAGTAATCTTTCATACATAATCTTTAATAAATCACTGTCATCTTCTTCATTAAAAGCTTCAATTAAAGTAGTTAGAACCTCAGAGTCGTCTATCAAAGGACTTAACAGTGCTATCTCTCTGCGATGTTCCCATGTAGATGCCCATGAGTTAATTGCTGCAAAAAAACATTTACAGGCATCCTTCTGAGATTTCTTTTTCAGGAAAATCTCACCCTGAATTATATGAACATCCGGTAATGTTCTGTGAATCCCTTTAATTTTTTCAATATAATTGAGGCCTTCGTCCGGGCGGTCATTATTAAGACAGATTTTAGCAAGTAAGCAGTAAGACTGATACCATTTAGGTTCAATAGAAATGGCTTTTTTTATATTCTTTTCAGCTTCAATGAAGTCACCTTTTCTAAAAAGTAACCTTCCGAGACCTGTATAGGCTTTACCGTATGAAGGATTAATCTTTATAATCCTCTTAAACATATCTTCTGCTTCATTATAAAGTTCTTCCTGCAAAAATAACATACCCATACGGTAATATGATTCAGGGAAGTTCTGATCTTTATAAATGGCATGTTCATAAAAACCTGCAGATTCCTCCCAGTCATCTTTCTCATATAGAACACCTTTAAGAAAAGACCCTCTGGAAGAATCCTCATTCAATCCGGAAAGAGATAAAATTTTATTATAACAGCCTTCCAGGTCAGATTCAGTGAAAGAATAAAGTTCGGCAAGATCTACAAGACGCTCAAAATCACTGTTATCACAGGCCAGACCCTTCAAAAGGGACATGATACAGTTTTCCGTGTCTCCCCTTACAATATATACGTCAGCCTGGCCAAAATAGGCACCGGCATTTTTCTTCACAACGAGGGATCTGGTAAAATAATCGAAACTATTATCATATAACCTGTCAGCAAGAGCTGTTCTGCCAATTATCATAAGCATATTGGAAAGGGTTAAAGCTATATCCTGCCGTTCGGGAGAAATTTTAATAGCTTTTTCATAACACTCACAGGCTCCCTGGATATCCCCTTTTTCTCTGAGAGCATCACCGAGAGAGATTATATAATTAATATCATCCGGTATAAGCTCAAGAGCTCTTCTGAAACTTGAGATAGCTGCATCAATCATGTTCTTTTCAAGCTGGGTTTTTCCTACAGTAAAAAACTTCCTGGCCTTATCTTCCGGAGTTTCGTGGGGTTTTGCACTTCTTATCTGTACCCTGCTTTCACTATCTTTTTTCTTTTTACTGAGCTGTTCTTTTATTTTTCTCGCAAGTTCTTCTGACTT
>CALARM010000352.1 GCA_937888925.1 uncultured Synergistia bacterium
AAAGAAATATCTGAAATATTTATCCTGGAAAAATGGCTTTCTGAGAAAAAAGGCAGCAGAGTGAAAATTATTGTGCCTGTTACAGGTAAGAAAAAAGGTATAATAGATATGGCAGAGAAAAATGCAGAAGAATATTTAAAATTTTGAGAGTTTAAGATGTTTTGTGTAAACTTACCGCAGAATAGGGCTTCAACAGAGGTTTGCACAAAATTTATGATATAGTGAAAATTTTTGAAAGGGAGATAATTAAAATGTCGCTTACTGTGGAAAGAACTGTTCTTCAGAAAAGATATAAAATACTTAAAGTCCTGGGCAGTGGAGGCATATGTACCGTTTATCTGGCACAGGATTTATTACTGCCAAAAGTCTGGGCTATAAAGGAATTTTCAAATCAAAATCTTGCTTCTGAAGAAAAGATAAAAATTGAAAGTCAGTTTAATAAAGAGGCTGAAATACTTTCTTCTTTAAACCATCCTGGATTGCCAGAGATCGCGGATTTCTTCTCTGAAAATGAAAATAAATACATAGTTATGGAGTTTTTTGAAGGAGAAACTCTGGAAGATATTATAAAAAAAGAAAATAGACCACTGGAAGAAGAAAAAGTGCGTCTGTGGGCACTGCAAATATGTGAAATACTCGATTATCTTCACAGTCATAAGCCATGTATAATACATAGAGATATAAAACCTCAAAATCTAATTGTCACAAAAGAAAATGAGATAAAATTTATAGATTTTGGCATAGCCCGCATCTTTAATCCTGTAAAAAAACAGGATACCATATTTATGGGAACGCCGGGCTTTGCATCTCCGGAACAATTTGGACAGGGTCAGACAGATCCCAGAAGTGATATTTTCAGCCTCGGCGCAACCCTTCATTATTTACTTTCAAACCACGATCCGGGAAACAATCCTTTCATGTTTGCTCCTTTAAGTATTTATAAACCTGATATATCAAAAGATATGGAGGAAGTAATAATTAAATCTCTTGAAATAGAACCTTCTCACAGGTTCTCTTCAGTAAAAGAAATTATAAAAGTGCTTTCCAATCAGGTCAGGGTCAGCGATTTACCTTCAATACCATGGCCTCTTCTGGAACCGTCTGAAATCCTTTTAAATAATGTACCATATAAAAATATTGAAACTTCTTTTAAGATTAAAAACGCAGGAGATGGAGTCCTTGGAGGCCAGATAAAATCTCATTCTCCATGGATAAAAATTCTCAATGAAGAATTTGCAGGAAATGATGAAGAGATAAATATAATGATAGATAAGAAACATCTTGCAAGAGAAAAAAAACATACAGGTAATATTGAAATTATTACCAGTATGATGAAAAAAATTATTCCTGTAGAAGTAACCTTTCTGCCGGATTTCTTTAAAAGATTGTCTCAGGGAAAAGTATGTGCTATTTTATGGTTAATACCTGCCATCCTGTATGTATATCTTTTGCCTTATTGCAAAGAGCCGCCGGTATTTATTACCGATTCGTATATGTATTTTTCTTATTCAGCACTTTCTACGGTTATTTTAATTTCCCTTTTAACCGGTTTAAACAGCAAGACATTATTCCTGATTGGAGGAAGTATTATTACCGTCCTGCCAGTTCTCCTGTTACATAATCATCCGGATTTTATCTCATCAATTCTGCTGTTTATATCATGGAGTAATCCCTCGGTTTTTATCTTATCAGCCTTCCTTTCGATTATCACTCTCAATACTTATTTTCTATTCACTATATATGATAAATTATCACCTGTACAGAAGAAAACAGTACACATTCCCCTTATGATTGCCCTTTTATTACCGCCAATCTTCTGGGTTCTAAACAAACAGTCAATATACAATAAACAGTCAGTATATAAAACAAAAGAATCTTCATCAGAAACATCAACTTACTGGGGAATTGACAGTAAAAAACTGGATAGGATAAAAAATGAAGTCAGTCCTGAAAGCTTAATCTTTATAGAATCTATAAAGGATAAAAGATTTAAAGATAAAAACGACTTTATGCAACTACTTTTCAGTCAAATAAAAAATAAAACTATTCCTTATAGCGATGAGTACAAATTAGAATCTGTAATATCTCCACATTATTCTACTGACTCAACGACTCCTGTTTATTCTACAGAGCGCCCTGTATACTGGTATATTGACAGGAAAAAATTGGAAACAATACGTTCTCATGGTGTTTTCCGTGTTACAGAAGAAACAGTGGACAAAATTAAAGATAAAATTGATACGGATAAGTATGCTTTACAATTTCCAAATAAGTACAGTTATTTTACAAAAGAAGAACTAAGACAGACATTAATCAGTTCGGGCTTTAAAAATACAGAGAGCGATCTGATTCTGTCTTATGCAGAAGAAATTCATCTGAATCCTGAAAGTTTAAAATTTATAGAATCTATAAAAAATCAAAAATTTAATGAAGACTATGAATTTGCGGAATTTATAGCTTCAAATCCAGGGGGAATTATTTCTTCAAAAGATGAAACTATTATTATAAACCTCCTAATATCTCCTTCTTATTCGAGTGAAGGTTCTCCTGAATACTGGCATAAAATGAATGCACTGAGTATGTTTCTTTTAACAGCTTTTATACTGTTTATTTATTACCTGTGTAATAGTATTTCCACTATATGTCAGAAATTATATATCAGAAATTATATGTAAAAATCAGTATATTGAACTAATTTAAGGTTATAGGAATTTTCATTTTTAATGGCGTAAAATAGAGCTTTAGATAAAAACTATTTTAAGACAGTTTATTTAAATAATTTAATCGAACTGGAGGATTATGAGTTGGATATTCTTAAAGAAAGATACAGAATAAAGAAAAAACTCGGTGAAGGAGGAATGTCAACAGTTTATCTGGCATCTGACGAAAGACTTAAAGGTAAAGAATGGGCTATAAAGGAAATGAGGCAAACAGGTCAGCAGAATGAGGAAATGACTGTTCAATTCAGGCAGGAAGCAGAAATGCTATCTAAATTGAATCATCCGAGTCTGCCGAAAATCATAGATTATTTCTCTGAAGGGAATAAAAACTATTTAGTCATGGAATATATAGAAGGAGAAGTTCTGGAAAGCTTTATAGAAAAAAGAACAGATTTTATAGCAGAAGAAGACATTAAGAAGATTGCCATTGAACTCTGCGGGGTAATGGAATATCTCCACAGCCAGAATCCTCCTGTAATATACAGGGATCTGAAACCAGCAAATATAATCATTACCGGCGAAGGTACTATAAAACTTATAGATTTTGGAATAGCAAGAGTTTTCGTACCGGGTAAGGAAAAAGATACAATAGTAATAGGAACTCCCGGCTTTGCAGCTCCGGAACAATACGGGAGAAAGCAGACAGACGAAAAAAGTGATATTTACAGCCTCGGAGCAACACTTTATAATATTGCAACAAAACGTGATCCAGGTCTTTCCCCTTTTTCTTTTGCTATTCCTTCTTCCATAAATCCGGGACTTTCTCCTTCAATGGATACGGTTATTCTAAAAGCTCTCCATCTATCTCCGGGGCAGAGATTTAAAAATATAAAAGAAATGAAAGAAGCTATTTTCGGTAAGGATATACTTCTTTTACCTGTCTGTACCACACCATCAATCAGTTCACTTGCTATAGAAATGGATACAAATAATCTGGTTTTGAATGTAGAAAAAGGGAACAAAATACATACCAGAAATATTTCTATAAAAAACAGAGGAAATCGCTCACTTAAAGCCGTCCTGGCTACAAACCGGCCATGGTTAAAGGTAGATCCGGAAACATTCGAAGGAAATGAATTTTCTGTAACAATAATGATAGATCTCAATAATGGTCCGAAAGCAAAAAGACTTGACGGGAAGGTAACAATAACGACACAGGAGCAGTCCATTCCGGTAAATGTAGAAGTTAATATAGCACCGGATACGTGGGAAAGAAATATTCCCAATCCATTAATATCTCTTTTTATGCTTCTGCAGACATTCATACCGGTAGCAGGAATATTTACTATTATTATAACGTTCTTTATATGTAACAGAGAAGAAAAAAGTAAACAGAGATTACCATTTGTAATAGCCCTTATAATATCTATATTAAATAATTTAGTATTTTTAAAATAATACCTGAAAAAATGAATCACATGGAATAAATTCTCTCTTTAGCCGTCTAATAATTAAGCAATCAAAATTCTTCCGCAAAATCCGTAACGAAGACAGGGCACAACCATCCACCTGTTACGCGTTACGCGTTACGCGTCACGATTATAAAAAAAAGGAGTGTAAACCAATGAACAAAAAACATCTTGTAATCACTATCATCATGTTTATTATCCTTACATTGACAGCAGTGAATCTTATCAATGCATCGGACACCGGTGAACCTGTCGTATTAAACCCTGTAGAAAACGGAAAAGAAGAAGTAGCAAAAGAAGGAGACATTACAGAGGGTACGTTGAAAGGCAGAACAGATAAAGGAGAAGAGATTGTATGCCCCCTGAAGCATACAGATGTAAAAGCAGAGATATCAGGATTTATTTCCTCTGTGGAAG
>CALARM010000353.1 GCA_937888925.1 uncultured Synergistia bacterium
TATTTACAAGAGAGTGATGTTCTATCATCACACCTTTAGGCTGGCCCGTAGAACCTGATGTATAGATTATATAGGCAAGATCCCTGGATGTGTTAAGGACAGGCAGGTTTTTGCCATCTCCTGTATAAAGTGAAGAATCTGTTACATTCAGTACTTTTATGGAAGGTTTTATCTTCTCGGCCAGGTGAGGTTCTGTAAGTAACATAAGGGAACCGCTGTCTGAAAGTATGTATTTTATTCTCTCAACAGGGTATTCAGGATCTACCGGCACATAACATCCACCTGCTTTCACTGCTGCAAGAACACTTACAATCATATGGCATGAACGATCCAGAAGTAAGGCTACCCTGCTGTCACGTTTTACTCCTTCTCCTCTCAGGTAATGAGCCAGTTTATTCGCCCCCTCATTCAGCTCCCTGTATGAAAGTTTTTCACCTTTATAAATTACGGCAGTTTTTTCAGGATATAATTCTGCCGTTTTCTCTATCAATTCCTGAACTGTTACTTCCTTTGGCACATCATAATAAGTATCGTTAAAAGTCTTTAAAAGCAGGTTCTTTTCACGTTCTGTAACTATATCCATATCTCCGAGGAGACTCTCTGAATTCTGAATTATCCATTTCAGTGCAGATACCATATGACCTGTCATAAGTTCTATGACATGTTCTGTAAAACAGTCTCCGTCATAGGAAAACTTTATAGAAAGTTCCCTACCGGGCACAATGATTAAATTCAGAGGATAATTGGTTTTTTCATAAGCTTTCAGATCACTCATCTCTATAGATTTATTCTCACGGGCACTTTCATCAAAGGGGTAATTCTCAAAAGCAAAAAGACTGTAAAAAAGTGTTTCTCCCGGAGCCATACCGCTTAAAGACTGTATCTTATTCAGAGATATATGGCTGAACTTATTGCCTTCCTGTATGTTATTCTGAATATTTTTAAGATTAGAAAGTACAGATTCTTCCGGCCTGAGCTTTACTCTCACAGGAATGGTATTTATAAAGAGTCCTATCATTTTTTCAATGCCTGAAAGTTCAGGCGGCCTTCCTGAGACAGTGATACCGTAGAGTATATCATCGAGTCCGCTGTAACAGGACAGCACTGAAGACCAGGCCAGATGGAGAACGGCATTAAGGGTTACCTGAGAGGAACGGGCAAAAATCTGGCACAGGGAAAAGAAATCTTCAGAAATGTTATGGATATGTTCTCTCAGATTTTCAATAGATTTATGTATATCCAGACGGGAATTATTTACTGTAAGAGGTGTGGCTGTGGAAAAATCTGAAAGACCATTCTTCCAAAAATCTACTGTTTTCTCTCTGTCCTGTTCGGAAAGCCATTTTATATAATCTTCAAAAGGCTTTACACTTTTCATCTGAAAAATTTCTCTATTTATAATAGCTTCATATCTGCTGTGAACTTCCTGCAGTATTAAAGGCATAGACCATCCATCAATAATAATATGGTGAGTGGTCCATATAAACCTGTATTCAGCTCTTCCCATTATGAAGAGGTGAAGATAACTTAAAGGCGGTTTACTGAGATTAAATCCATCACTCCTCAAATTTTCCCTTATCTTTTCTATTTCTTCTTCCTGTTTTTCTCTGTCCATTTCAGAGAGATCAACTGTATGCCAGGGGAAAGAAACTTTTCTGTAAACTATCTGGAAAGGTTTATCTCCTTCCCAGTAAAAACCTGTTCTGAAAACAGGATGAGAAGAAAATATACCGGACCAGGCTTCTTTAAGAGCATTTACATCGACTTCTCCTTCATAGCTCCAGGAAGTCTGCACACAGTAATGATCGGAATCGGGAGAAGCCATAGCATGGAACATGAGTCCTTCCTGAAGAGGTGAAAGTCCGTAGATTGCTTCAACAGAAGAAGGGTCGCTTATACCGTCAAGGAAAGACTGAGTAACTTCGGCAAGGGGAAAATCAGATGGTGTAAAATGTTTTCTCCCCGGTTCAACACAGTGATTGATTATCTCTTTTAAACTTTCAGTGAAATGGTGGGCCAGTTCTTTGACTTTTTCTTCGTCCCATATATGATTGCTGTAGCCAAAAATCATAGATAAAGATCCGACGGAAACAAAACCGTTAATATCCAGAAGATTTATTATACTGTTTCGTGGAGATACGAAATCCCCTGTGGATACTTCCATGCCGGAGAGTAATTCTCCGTCCATTATACTTCCGTCCATTTGACCGAGATAATTAAAGGCCACTCTCTTACATTCCAGTTTTTTCAGATCTTCCCCGGTATCTGAAAGATATCTGAGGATTCCGTAGGAAAGTCCTCTCTCCGGTATGTTCCTCAGTATTTCCTTTACAGATTTTATAATAGTTCCGTAATCTGCCAGAGAAGGACTCTTCAGATGAACAGGAAATATTGTGGTAAACCAGCCCACTGTACGGGACAGATCTACTTCTCCGGAACCTTCTTCTCTGCCATGTCCTTCCAGGTTTATCAATAAATCGGACAGATTAAAAGAACGATAAAATGCCATAAGAAGTGCTGAAAGCAATATATCATTAATCTGTGTGTTATAGGCAGAAGGAACGGCATTTAATAAAAGTTCCGTATCAGTATCTGAAAGAGAAACTTTATAGTTTCTTATGTCCGAGTATTTAGAATCTTTATATTCCACCGGCATAGCAGAAGAATCTTTAAGAACTGAAAGCCAGTAATCACTGTATTTTTCTGCTTCTGAAACATAATCCCTGAGAAGTTTTGACCAGTCTCTGTAAGAAGAGGTTTTTTCCGGCAGAGATGCAGTAAATCCAGAAGAAAGTTTTCTGTAAATATTATGAAAATCTTCTATGATTATTCTCCACGAAACCATATCTATACACAGGTGATGTATTACTATAAAGAGCCTGTCACTGCCGTCTCTATGACCTTTAAAAAGTACTGCTCTCAGAACAGGTCCTTCTGTAATGTTTAGAGATGATTGAAGTAATCTGCATTTCTCTGTAATAAAAGCAGAAAGTTCTTCTGTCACAGAAGAAAGATCTATCATTTCAACTGAAACAGATGTTTTCTCCGGTTTTTCATACCACTGACTCCATATATTTTCCTTTCTGAATCTCAACCTCAATCCGTCATGATGTTTCACCAGAAGGTCAAGAGTTTTTTCTATGATTTCTCTGTCTCCCGGCTCTTTCAGTGTAAAGAGAAAAGACTGGTTGAAGTGATTGAAGTCGAGAAAATCCTGTTCAAAAAACCATTCCTGTACCGGTATTAAAGGAACTTCCCCTGTAAGGATTTTATCTTCTCCTTTCTTTTTCAAAGGAAGGACTTTTTCAATGGAGAGAAGTTCTGAAATGGTGGGGTGAGCTTCCAGCATTCCTGCAGATATATTAATACCTGCTTCTCTTGCTCTCGCCACAACCTGAATACTCATAATTGAGTCTCCTCCGAGACTGAAGAAATTATCGTTAATACCTACAGAACCGCATCTGAGTATATCTTCCCATATTTTTGCCATAAATCTTTCTTCTTCTGTAGCGGGAGCAACATAGCCCGAAGACATAAGACTTTTATCCGGTAAAGGAAGAGCGTTTTTATCAACTTTTCCATGGGGAGTGAGAGGTATTTTATCTATTTTCAATATATAACGGGGGATCATATAATCAGGAAGATTTTTTGTAAGATCCTTTTTCATTTTATCAGTATCTAAATATTTATCTGACATATAATAGCCGCAGAGATAGGGTCTCTTATTTTCATCCACATGATCCACTACGACTGCATCTTTAACAGAGTCAAAACTTTTCATGGCCTGTTCAATCTCTGCAAGTTCTATTCGAAAACCTCTTATTTTAACCTGTCTGTCTATTCTTCCCAGGAATTCAAGATTGCCGTCAGGAAGCCATCTGGCAAGATCTCCTGTTTTATACATCTTCTCACCGGGTTTAAAGGGATTTTCTACGAACTTTTTCTGTGTAAGTTCCATCTGGTTAAGATATCCCCTTGAGAGGCCATAGCCTGAAATACAGAGTTCTCCCGGAACTCCTACTGGCTGGAGGTTCTCGAAAGAATCTGTTATATAGACAGAAGTGTTACAGGCAGGTTTACCTATGGGAATATTTTCATAATATTTATCAATGATAAAGGAACTTGTTTCCACTGTGTATTCTGTCGGGCCGTAACCATTATATACTTTATATCTCTGAGGAATGAAACTTTTTAATTTTTCACCTGCTATTACAATCCATTTAAGAGATTGATTTTCCGTAAGGGCCATAAACTGTTCTCCGAACTGTGTGGGAAGAAGGGCACCGGTAATATTATGTTCTTCGTAATATTCATTCAACTGGGAAGGTGAAAGTCTTATTGATTTCGGAATAATATGAATTGCTGCACCGGACAATAGAGAAGGAAAGATTTCCACTACGGAAGCATCAAAGGCAGGAGCCATATATTTTGACGTATTATCTTTTTCCCTTATGCCACGGCTATTTATAAAATAGAAAGAGAGATTCAGAAGAGAATGGTTTTCTATCATCACACCTTTAGGTTTGCCTGTAGTTCCAGAGGTATAAATAACATAGACAAGATCATTAGGGGTATTTATTTTTTCAGGATTTCCTTTATTTCCCATTAATAAATTCCTCTCTTCAAGATCATAGACAATGCCCTCAAAGGTAAATTTATTATAAAAACTTCTTCTGGTGATAAGGAATTTTGTACCGCTATCGGAGAGCATATAGGAAATTCTATGGGACGGATAGTCACGATCTATGGGTATGTAAAATCCGCCGGCTTTTAACACACCCAGAATGGCCACTATCATGTCAGGAGAAGTGTCCATAAGTATACCTGCGCCTTCTTCCTGTTTCAGACCGTCCTCTCTTAACCGCCAGGCAAGCTGATTTGCCTGTCTGTTCAGTTCTCCGTAACTCAGTATCTGACCTTCGTATATAACGGCAGGTTTATGTGCATGAAGTTTTGCCTGTTCTTCAAACAATTCCTGAACTGTAACATCTTCGGGAATTTCAAAAAAGGTATTATTAAATTCTTCTAAGATCATCTTTTCTTCTTCATGAGGACACATTTTTACATGAGAGATTTTTTTATGTGGTTCACCGAGGGCATCATTTAAAACCTGACAGAGCAAATGGTGAGTTCTTTCTATATGTTCCTGATTGAATTTTTCTGTCTGATAGGTCCATTCCAGTTCAATATATTTTTTACTTTCTTCTACTTTTTCAAAAATATGAATGGATATATCTGATGGTTCGTAGGAAGGAACTATACGTTCAATCTGTTTCCTCTGGTCTTCGAAAGCAGGGAGACCGACAAGTGTTATATTTAAAAGATAATCAGGCCTTATCCCATATGCTTTCCTCAGTTCTCCTGCAAGAAGATCAAAGGGATATCTGGAATGATTTTTTATAATATTATTCACATCACTGCCGTTTTTTTGAACAAAACTGTTAAAATCCATATCTTTATCCAGTTTTATTTTTAAAGGAATGGTACCTACAAACATACCTGTCATCTTTTTCTGGTCTTTTGTAGATCTGTTATGATTTCCGCTTCCTATGACTGCTTCATCAGAGGAAGTTATTCTTCCTGTATATATGGCAAAACAGGAAAGGAGGACTTTAAAGATAGAGGTTTTATATTCCTTACAGTATTCATATATTTTTCCACTTAATTCACCGGGTATTTTAATAGAGGTAGCTTTTGCAATGATATTATCAGACTTCACTTTCTTTTCTGAAAGATTTATTTCTTCAGGCAGTGGAGAAAGGTACTTTAACCAGAATTCACGGTCTTTTTCTGCCTCAGGAGATTCAAGATAGTCTTCCTCTTCGGAAATAAACTGAATATAGGATGGATAGGATATTTCCTCTGGCTCTTTACCATTTTTAAACATGTCATAATAATGTTCAATTTCATTAAAGACCAGGTCTGCAGTCCAGCCATCTGATATAATATGATGTATTTTTACATAATATCCTTCTTCACTGTCATTGAATTTTATCAAAGAAAAATGAAAAAGTTCACTATCTGTAAGCATGAATGGTTCATTGGTTTTATTCTTAACCCACTTCTGAAGAATTTCTTCATTTTCATCTGAAAAATCCAGATATTCCGGTATATACTCTCTGAAAGGGCTTACATATTGCATAACCTGATTATCTGTTTTTTTGAGCCTTATTCTGAAACCTTCATTCAATTTAATTACTGTATTTATAGCTTTTTTTAAGAGTGAAAAATCTATTTTTTCTCTGTATTTAACCGTAAAAGCTATATTTGCAAAGGATGTGCCTTCATATTTTTCTTCCGTAAACCAGATTCTTTTCTGAGGATGTGTCAGTTCATAATGTTCCATTTTATATTCCTTCCTTCCCCTATGTATCATTTCATCATTTCTTCCCCACTCTTAATATCGGAAACTATATTAAATAGTTTATCAAATTTTGTTGTTTTAAAAACATTTAATACCAGATCAGTCAAGGAAGAAATCACCAGACATCCGCTTTTGTTTTTTATTTTTTGCCCCAGTATAAGTATAAGACGAAGGCCGGAACTGCTTATATAAGTAAGTTCCGACATATCCAGAATAATTTTCTTTATGCCTTCTTCCGTTACTTTATTGAATTCCTTTTCTATATCATCACATTGAAATGTAGCAAGCTTTCCTTTTAACTTGAACACCGTTATGCCATCATTTCTATTGATACGTTCAATCATAGAATAATCTCCCTTCTTCCCTATCCTATAGTAACTATAATTTTTCTCAAATTTACTATTTTATTGTTTAATTCTTTTATTAAGCTTCTTTTGATTTCAGGAATTTTATTCATTAGATTCCTTACATCTTCATTTTTCAATCTGAACAGGAGCACATCTCCCATAACGGCTTTTGCTATTACATCAGAAGGTTTTTTCATCTTTATCGGAAAAATCATCATAACAAGTACAGAAAAAACTGCACTGGTTTTCAGATTATATTATGTAAATTGCTGAATTTCATTTATACTTTTCAAATTTATTTGAATTTTTATTATACCATATTTACAAGATTTTATATAAATTCTTCATACTTAGTACCGCTCCAAATAAAAAGGAGATGTATAGTAAATTAAGTAAAATGGTAATAAGTGACCGGGCCATGGATTTCAGGAAAAAAACAGAAGAATATTTTGAATAGAAGAGGCATTTATGATAACAGAAAAATCAGATATAAAATATATGGCAGAAAAAATTCTTACAATAAATGAATTAAAAATACTGGCCAGGAACCCCGGTATTAATATTATATCATACAAATTAATTCAGACAATATTGCCCGTTAAAGCTTTTAAAGGTAATAATTCCACATATTTTCAAACTCTATAGCCTTTTTAAGATAATACTCTGTCTTTTCAATATCACCTTTTTTTTCTGACTTTTCTGCATTCCAGAAGGCATTCTCTATATACCATCGAGAGAGAATATTTACTATTCTTCTTGCTTTACTGTATGTCTCCCTTTTTAACCAGCTATCAAAATCTTTTTTATTGTATTTAAAGACTTCTAAACGTGGATGGATATGAGGACTTTCAGCAAAACATAACCGGGTAAATCTGAACGTTTCAGAAAGATAAGGAGCCGAAAGGGAAAGTTCCTCTACAGAAGCAGGTCTCTCAGGCACAGCCACACGGGAATAAAGGTCATAAATTCTATTCTCAGTATTATCAATATCACTGTATGCATATATGAATGGTTCTTTTCCTCCATCATAAGTTAAATTGTAATAAGTAAATATACCATTCTTACTCTGCAGAAGAGATTCACTTTTCGGACTATCAGCAAAACAACTCATACATAATTCTCTGCCATGTAATATATTCCAGAGTTTCTCTGTTACAGGTTCTTTCAGTGATATAGCTATACCTGAAGTAGATGGAAATTCTGTTATAGTGTAACCTTTAAAAAAATCCTTCTCAAGAATTTCACGGGATGGTAGAAAAAAAAGATTTCTCCTTTCATAAGTATTATCCGGTTTTACCAGATGTAGTGGAGGACTGAAACCCGGCACTATAAGCCCATCAAGATCAATAAGGGCTCCTGTTTTTTTATTCTTTCTCAGGGAAGGGTATTTAAGAGGATATGATGAGGCTTCTTCACGATCTATTATATACGCCTTTTCCGGAATATAATCATTTTGCCCTGTTTCAAAACACCCTACATGACCGTCCGCATCAATGGCAAACCATATTACATCTGTACTGTGGGCTACAGGATAGGTTGGCATTACAGTATTCCGAGCAGGTGCCTCCGGGAAAAAAGGAAGGCTTTCTAAAAGTCCTTTATATGTAAGATACTTAATTTTTCTGCGATTTTCTGCATAGGAACAGAGAGAAACACTTTTATCCCATTTGATGGAACAAAAAGACGGACTGTAATTACATTTTATAAGACACCGGGACGATTGAAAGGGTTCCCCTCCTGCAACCAGAGCTACCTCATCAGGTGAAGGTGTATCGTAAAAACGCATGGGAATATAAACAATTCTTTCATTACCTATACCTGACAACCTTATTTTTTTTGCAGCCATGACAGAACAGGCCAGTTTAGAATGTGACACAAGAAGATTTATACCGCTTTTAATGCCATAATCTTCAAAAATCTTTACCTGACGGATTACTCTATTTACCTCTTCCATTCTTTCAGGACTATGGATTGAAATCTGTACTGCATCGGGGCAGACTGTTACAAGATTTTTCAATATAGCACCATAGAGGAGTAAGCCATTTGTTATGATTGTCCTGAAGAGCATTCCTCTTAATCTTTCCAGAATCTCGAAGGTTCCATTATACTCAAGTGGTTCTCCCCCTCCAAGGGAAACTGCTTTTACACCATGAGAAGCACAGTCTTCTATGAAAGAAGATAATTCTTCCGTTTCCCAGCAGGTTTTACCTGCGGGAAAACTTTTATTGTAACAGAAATGGCATTTTTTTGAACATAAATTTGTTACGTCTATAGAAATATGGTCTAATAGTTTCATAAATATCACTCTTCACTGACAACGGAAAAAGGGGCAATCGTCAAAAGCTTTGTCGTAAATCTTCTCTTTTCCTTTATCAACAGTGTGGTAATAAAGATCGAAAGTGCCAGAAAAATAAAACATATAAAACATATATGAAACCCTTTTATTATATAAACCGGATTCATTTCCTTTCCGCCGCCTGCCATATAATAGGAAAAAAGAGCTGCAAAAATCGATATGCCCGTTGAGCCGGAGATAGCGCCGTTCAGACCGGTAAGAGCAGAGGTAATACCTTCTTTCCCCGGCGGAGCATAACCCATAATAAGAGTGATATTTGCAGTAAGAAAAAAGGCAAGGGCAGTGCCATAGAGTATCAATGAAATAATAATGTAATATGGTGATATAGTACTGCCGAACATGGAAATCATAATTATAGATATGGCCATTAAAAAAGTAGAATATAATGTAACCGTCCTGGGGCCATATCTGTCAGAAAGATAACCTGCAAGAGGTCCCAGGAGAGTGGAAAGAAGGGGCATAATCATAAGATATATTCCTGTTGTAGCAGAGTTAAAATTCCTGACAAATTCAAAATAAAACGGAAAAAGAAAGGAACTACCCGAAAGTATCATACCGGAGAGGAATGCTGCTATAAAACCAACAGACATTTCTCTGTTTTTAAATATCTTAATATCCATAAGAGGTGAAGATATTTTTGTCTGACGATGAATAAATAAAAGGAAGGTGAAAAGAAAAATGACAAAAGAGACAATAATAAATGGAGATTTCCATCCTTCAGTGTTCAGCCTGTTCATGACGGCAGTTATGGCACATAAACATATAAAACTTAACACCACACTTATAAAATCTATTCCGGAACCATCAGGTCTGACAGGTTTTTTCTCAGGCAAATATCTGTAAGCCATAATTAATGCAATCAGACATAGAGGAATATTTATATAAAATATCCACTTCCAGGTCAGATATTTTATAATAACTCCTCCCAGAGGAGCACCCAGAGCATATCCGGTTCCTCCGGCCACTGCAACAATGCCGAATACTCTGCCTCTGATTTCAGGAGGAATATAATGCAATATCAACACGCCAAATGTTGAAGCCAGTATGGAAGAGGCAATACCCTGAATAAACCGGAATGCGCTTAACATATAAATACCGGTGGAAAAAGTACACAAAAGAGAAGCAAAAAGAAAAATAACAAAGCCTGACATGAATATCTTTTTCGGACCTTTTATATCACTGAGTTTCCCGAAAAGCAGAAGGAAACAGCTCATTGCAAGAAGATATGAAACTACAACGATTGAAACCTCAGAAGCATCTACATTGAAATACTTGAGAAGTGTGGGGAGAGCAATATTTACAATACTGCCGTCAAGATTTGCAAGAAACACGCCTATACAAATCGGAATCATTACAGATATGTTACTTTTATTATCTTCCATGTTTTATATTTACACATCCCTTTTTATTTTTTATTATAAAGCTTTTCAACCTTTAAGTCCAGAATATCTGAATCTATCTAATTTATTTAAATTTTTATTATATCATCTTTTACTTAAATCATGGATATTATTTCAGTCATTTTAAAGAACATATATGTTGACTTACTACGAAATGGATACTATTATTAAGATTCACTCTATAAATATAAAAGGATA
>CALARM010000354.1 GCA_937888925.1 uncultured Synergistia bacterium
TGTTTTTTTTCTTTCATCCACCTGTGAGCTTTTTCAAAATGATTAAGAGAATAATTCTTCTGACCTTTTGAGTAATAAATAAGTCCGAGATGAAACTGAACAGTTACACGATCGTAATCTCTTATAGTCTCAATTAACAGATTTCTCAGAGAAGGAAAATAAAGAGAACTGTCATCGGGAAGAATATGGGCATATTCAGTAAAATCCTCATCAATAAGATTAAAAAGAAACCTTACTATTTCACCGTTCTGCCTCCTGCTTCCAATTTCTATAAGGGCACTTTTTATAGAATCTTTTACTTTTTTACTTACATCTTTTTCATAAAATTCAAAGAGTGCTTCCGTAGCTTTTGTATCTCCTAATTTACCAAGGGCCCACGCCACATGAGTCAGGACGTGCTCCTGTTCTTCCCCTTTTAGAGACTGTATCAAAGGCTCAACGGCTCTATCATCTCCGAATTCTCCAAGACTTGTAGCAGCAGATCTGCGATTTTCATCATATGGGTCATGGAGTAAAATATTAATTAAAGGGTCAACTATTCTTTTATCTCTGGCACCTTTAGCCATAGCAACAATTTTTTTAGAATCAAGTCCCGTATAAGGATCATCTGCAGTACGGCTCACTGCAACAGAAGCTTTTAATCCTCTTGCCGCAGATGGTTTTTCTCTAATAGAAGGTGCAGGAGTCATATCAAAACCGTCTACATCATCAGGGTTAAAAATCAGATCATCAATAGAGAGTTCTCCCGAGAGTACCCGGTACATTTCTTCTGCAGAAGAAAATCTATTTTCAGGTTTTAAACTCAATGATTTCTGTATTACCCTTTCCATCCAAGGAGAAACATCAGGTCTGAGTTCCCTTACAGGCGGGAACTTAAAAGGCATACTTTCTTCTGCTACCAGAAGAAAATGTACGGTAGCTCCTAAAGAATAAATATCACTCCTTGGTTCAGGATGTCCCTGGTATTGTTCCATAGGTGCATAGCCAAGGGTGCCGACAACTGTCTTCTGAGTATGACTCTGAAGATTAACATTTCTTGCCAGTCCGAAATCTATAAGCATTATACGTTTGTCGCTATCTCTCAGGATAAGATTGGACGGTTTTAAATCTCTGTGCAATATTGGCCTTGGCTGAGTATGCAGATAATCCAGTACATCACATACCTGAAGAGACCAGTCCAGGACAAGTTCTTCACTTAACCCTTTTCCACCTGACTCAAAAATATAGCTATATAAATCCTTACCCTTTATATAATCCATAACCAGGTAATATTTATCTTCTCCCGTATTAAAATAATCTATTACTCTCGGTATGGACGGATGATTTAAACCGGCAAGTAATTTAGCTTCTTCCATAAAGCGTTTGATTATATAATCTTTCTGTCCGCCCTGGGTAGAAGTATTAAACATTTCCTTCACTGCACAGTGTTGATGCAGTCTCGTATCAAAAGCCAGATAAACTGCTCCCATACCTCCGGCTTTTAAAGCTTCCATAATTTCGTATCTATTGTCCAGTAATGTTCCTGCAGGTAATCCATTGACAAAAAAACCACAATCAAGACATACATCATTTTCATCATAATTTGATCCACCGCAGTTGGAACAAATAATAGCCATTTAACTTTTATAACCTTTCCCATGAAGCGTGACGCGTGACGCGTAACGGGTAAATCCTTTTAATCGTAACGCATAAATTCTATAATATTATATCAGAAAAATTCTTTAAATCCAATAAGTAAAGATTTTGTTTTTTTATGACAACCCCTGAGTTCACTTTTTCTGAAAATCTTACTCCATACCAAGAGCCAGGAGAAGTATATGTAAAAACATCACCATTTCCGTAGAATTTTCTACTGTGCCATAAGATATGTCCTGGCCGGAAAGAATATTTCCCCGTTTACTGGCTACAAATCTGTCTATGCCCTGCAATATTTCAGAAGCTCTGTCATCTAAAAATTTCACTTTCCCCTTTGCAGGTATATTTATACAGAGACCTGTAATCTTTATATTCTGCCCTGTGCCCGGAATAATACCGCTTTCCATTTTCATAACTTTCGGTTTAAAAGAAACTTCAGATAGAAGTCCCATTAATTGAATCTGAAGAACGGGAACTGAAAGATTATACATGCCCTCTCTATGGGCATTAAGACAATCTATAAATATCTGGCATCTTTCACCGATTACATCACATGTCAATAAAAATTCTTTCGTATGCTCAATCCATTCAGACGATCTATGAAACAATAATAGACCTTCTGTCAGTGAAATTTTTTCGCCTTTTTTCGGGTAATGAAACAAAATAAAATCCATTACTTTTACTAGCATGGTTCTGCAGACTTTTTTCCATGTATCGGGCAGCATATCAGAAAGAAACTCTATCTGTCTGTCTGAGAGACGGCAGGCTAAATCATGCCTCACATCATCTTTTAATATGTTACTAAAAAAATCTTCCCTGTCTTTAAATTCACTTTCAATCAGACCAATAACATCTAAATTAAGGCCGAACAAAAAAAGTCACCTCTTTAGTAAATCGTGACGCGTAATGCGTAATGCGTAATGCGTGCTCTCACCGGTAATGGGCGAACACGGTTCGCCCCTGCGCACCCTTCATATCAGGGCGTTTAATAAAACGCCCCTACTCACTTTTCACCCTTCATTTTTCACTTTTCACCCAATTCATCTTTTATCGAAAGATAAATTTTATACACATCATTCTTTGAAACACCTGTAACAGAAGCTACTTTCTTGATTGCTTCTTTACCA
>CALARM010000355.1 GCA_937888925.1 uncultured Synergistia bacterium
ATATGGCCATTTTGGTTCCTCTTTCACGGTCAGAAAACCAGTGAGTAATGGTTCTTCCGCATGGAGGCCATCCCATACCCTGAAACCATCCGTTTAAAAACCAGAAGGCTATCATAAGAGAAATAGAAGGGAGAAAACCGAAAATAAGATTTACAAACCCTGAAAGTATAAGGCCTGTAGCCATAAAATATCTCGGATTGGAACGGTCGGATACATTTCCCATGACAAATTTGCTTATTCCGTAAGCTATTGTCAGAGCAGAAGCTATAATACCTACGTCTCCTGTAGTATAGTGCAGGTTATTGATTAAATACTGTTTTGCCATGGAGAAATTCTGGCGGACGAAATAATAACCGGCATAACCGATAAAGATGGTAACCATTATCTGAGTGCGGTAACGCTCATATTCACGGGGCACTTCATCAGGCGGAATCTTTTCACTGTGAGGTGCCGGTTTGTATATATTTAAGATTTTATGTAACATAGACTATATTATATCAAGATTTTTATTAATTATCCAGTTTTTTCAAAAATTTTAAATTATTTAGATAAGTTGCTTCTACATAATTTTCATCTAAAGCTTTATTTTAGGCCATTAAAAATGAAAATTCCTATACCCTTTAATTAAGTTCACACCAGCATGCCCTTCTTACACTGAACCTGTCGCCTCTGAGCAATGCCAGTTTTCCGACACTTATCATATCATAATAAAAGAATATCTTTCCTTTTCCCTGTGTATGAATTGATTTATTGCCACCGTCATCGTCGGTATAGATGGAATTATTATTAAGTCCCACAAGATTTCCTGTTATATTTATATCTCCTTTTCCTACTGTGAAATTGGTTCCTATTACCCTGCCTATATTATTCAGTGTTGCCTGGCTGTATTCGGGAGGTAAAGGACTAACTTTTTCCCAGGTTTTACTGGTTTTATCGTATTCATAGAGCTTTGCACTGTATGTAAATGGACTGGATGTCATATCACATTCTATATCAAGTTTGTAATTGCTGAAATCGTAATCAGTTCCGTTGTATTCTATTCCTACATTATTAACACTGTATTTTACACCATCCTGCGTTTTTACAGAAGCTATATTTATGGATGTAGGAGCAGGGTTTACAGGAGGAGAAGGATTATAGCTGAATATTATTTTATCACTGCCGTCAGAATATTCCTTTCCCAGTTTGTATTCTATTACATTTCCCTGTGTGGCAACGGGAGAATCATTATTTAAAGGTATTAGCCATGTATCATCATCTGAATAGAGAACGCCTCTTACATCAATATTCGACTGGTTATTCGTAGAGAGAATCAGATCGTCACCTGAGAGAGCTATTGCTTCATTGCTGTGCATGCCGTAAATATATCCCATTTTACCACGTGATACAAGGGTTCCTTTCCCCTCTACTTCCGCTCCTATTGCTACATGAGAGTCGGAATAAATACTGTGCTCGTTTAAATGAAGGGTAAGTTTGGGACTTACATTTGTTTGCTCTATTAATGAATTCTGGTATATTTCATTGAGGCTTTTCGGAGGTTCTCCGTAAAGTACGGAAAACTGTTCGCCGCTTATGCAGAATACGTTTGGTTGCGGGTTTTTATAGGAAGGATCTTCCGGATTATAGGCCAGATATTTTAAAGAAGTTTTATAATCGTCCGGTGCCGGTTTACTTGTTTCATCTTTGCATACATAAATATCTTTTACAAGATCCAGGTCACAGAGTAACGTGTCTCCTTCTTGATTTACTTTAAGGTCCAGGCCGAGGTCTCCGTTACACTGACCTTCCTGAACAAACTTTGCAAGATTTCCCTGAGAATCCAGTTTTGCCAGGCCGAATACATATGAGCATGAACCAATTACACCATCGGGAGGAGGTTTGTTACCCCAGTTGTTAGTTGAATCAAGAGTGAAGGAAACATCTCCTATTTCACTCATGGGCCCCAGATGGCTCCATGTTTTTTCCTGAGTTTCAGTTACAGTTTTTTCTTTCCATTCACCTGTGTTGGGATCCTGATATTGTTCCTGTCTTGAAGCAGTTAATTTCCAATCCACACCTATCCAGTATTTTGTGGCTACGACTCTGTCCCATCCCAGAACATTGCCCTCCGAGTCTTTGAATTCATTTTCCCCGTGAGCCTCCATAACGGTAATCCAGTCCTGTGTTGATTTTGCGGTAAAATTAACAGTCCATCCATCTTCAGGCTTATAGGTTGTCTGTTTTAATTCTTCAACATCAGGAGGAAAGCCCGGTTCGTTACAACCCTTTAATTTACTGAGCAGACCCGGTATATGTTGTTCCGGTGACAGACTTCCCCCTTTTGACTCGAAGCCTTTTACAGCGGCACTGATCAGGTTAAAATCCTGTCCCTGTTCATTTTTTATACCTTCTTTTATATAATATCTCGGTGTCACTATAAATGTTCCCGGTTCCACTTCCTTCGGGCCTGTATCTTTTGCATTTTTAAGGACATTGTCTATATCA
>CALARM010000356.1 GCA_937888925.1 uncultured Synergistia bacterium
CAAGTCCCCGCGGTTCATCCTGCTCTATATAGGTTATATTTATATCCCATAATGAACCGTCACCGAGAGCAGAAATTATTTCATTTTTCGTATCACTTCCCACTATTACTCCTACATCTTTTATACCTGCCTCAGCGACTGCTTCCAGTGCATAAAACAGCATGGGCTTGTTTGCTATAGGTATGAGATGTTTGTTATTTGTATGAGTTATGGGGCGAAGTCTTGTGCCACGGCCTCCGCTTGTAATAAGTGCTTTCATAAGTAATCTCCTTTTTCTATTTTCTATTTCAAATTTGTATTACCGAGGTAAGCATAAATAATACATATATGCTCTCGTAACGCGTAACGAGTGATGCGTGACGGGAGGAAAACGTTTATTACAGGCTTATGCTCAGATCAATAAAAATTCTTCAAAAGAAAAAAATTCCCTGTTATATTATAATTCTATCTCAAAAATAAAAACTATAATATTTTTGATTTTTTATAAAAAAAGCAGGAGAATCAGACATGTTTTGTGTAATCTTTAACATAAAATAAGACTGCTATGAAATTTAGAGTTTACCTTAAAAAATTACAGGTGATTTTATATAAAGTCGAACATGTTATTAATCGATACATAGAGAGGGATGGCTGCACCGGCTATGAACAATAATGCTTCAGATGATAAAGAGGAAAGCACGTCGAAGGATGAAGATTTTCATGTAGAACACATACTGGAAAAAGCAGAGGAACTCCGTAAAAAGGGCCTTATAGGGGAATCTATTACTTCCTATAACCAGGCATGGGAGTATTTTAAAAATAAAAATAAAGTTGAAAAAGCAGCAGAAGTGTATGAAAAAATCAAATTCCTCAAAGAAGATATTCCTGTCCTCATGTCTATGGCTTCCCTTTATAAAAACACAGATGATTTTGATAAAGCTATTGAATGTTATCAGAAGATTTTAAATATTGACGGCAATCACCGGGAAGCGTTAAAAGAATTCAGTCGATTAAATTTCGAATTAAACAAATATGATTATATTATGCCATGTCTGAAAAAATTATCCATTCTTAAACCGGATGATGTAGAGGTTTTTCTATGGACCGGTTCTGTCCTGGAAAAACATGGAAGAATAAGAAAGGCTGTAACAAATTATCTCAAAGCAGCAGATAATGCAAGAGAAAAAGGCAGATATGAACAATCGAGAGAACTATTAAACAGGGTCTTAAATATTTCCCGGAATAACGTAGAAGCCCGTGAGAGACTGAAAGAAATTGAAGAATTACTGAAACAACATGGAGAAAAAAAAGAAAAAACTTCAGAAAAAAGAACGCCCTCCACCGGTAAAGAAGAAACAGTACCCTCAATAATTGAAGAAACAGAGAAAGAAGTAAAGCAAAAAGGGCCGGAACAGGAAACACCGGAAGGAATAAGAGAAAGAAAAGATTTATCAGATACTGTCCCGGGAGAAAAAGACCACATTGACGAATTGGCCGACCTGGGAGAAAGCTGTGCCGTTACCACATCCGAACAGGATATAATAGAACAGGCAGATAATTACACAACAGAGGAAACACCGGAAAAAGAAGAAATCTTCGACCTCACAGACAGTGATAATTTTCATATTGATCTGATTGAATATCTTCTGACTAAAAAAGGTCTGCCATTAATGCTTGCTATAAACAAAAACAGTCATAAATTCGATCACAGGTTCTTCAAAGTCTTCGATTATAAGAGGAAAGAAGAAGAGAATCAGAAAAAAGCAAGTATGCTGAACTATATTAATTCACTTATATCCAATCTTCATATTCGAGAAAAACTGGATGAACAATCAGAGAAAAAAGAAAGAGAAAAACCTCCGGAAGAAAAGATTATACAGGAAAAAGACCAGAAACATGAAAAATCATATAAAGAATACATATATACTGATACAGAAACAGGTAAATCCTCTGTATCAGAAGGTAATAATTTTTATCTTGATTTACTGGACACACTGCCTGAGAAGGTACCGGAGAAAGAAATAGAAGAAGAAAAAGACCTGTATGAAACAAATACATATATAGAGGCTCAGGTAGATAAAGAGAACATGACAGAAGAGATGGGCATTGAAAAAAAGGATGACTTTTATCTTGATTTACTTGACCGGTTAATATCTATAGAAGAAAATTCATTAATTCCTTTTATAATGGAACATTTAGATAAATTAGATAAAAGGTTTTTTGAAATTCTTGACGATAAACTGAACAGAACTGCAGAAGAAAGTGATGAACATACAAATTCTTTAAACTATCTTAATATGATTATATCCAATCTGAATATAAGGGAGAAATTATATGAGAAAAACTTATCTGCAGGCCCTCCTCTGTTTCAACAGCCAGAGGATTTAATTGATTTAGAGAGAGAAATAATTGTTTCCGGGGCAAAATCTCTTATTAAAGGGACACCTGAACTGATTGATATACAACAGTCAGATTCATCATTAATAATACAGTTTTCGGAAGAAC
>CALARM010000357.1 GCA_937888925.1 uncultured Synergistia bacterium
TATTCAATAAGGGCTCCTATGATATTGGTAATAACAAAAATGATTACTCCTATAATTACGGTAGCGACAGGCCAGTATTTTTTATTTTTCAATCTTTTAAGTATAATGTCGTCAATACGAAAACTTCCCGTATAACCGTCTTCATCTACTATAAGCTTAATCTTTTTCCTGTCTTCATCATTTACTTCATAACCTTCTTCTGTCAGTTCTTCCGCTAATTTTTCTGTCAGTTCCTCCATAGAGGTAAACCTTTTCTTATCCTGCAAATCTTTCAATGCAGATTTAATGATGAATTTTGATAATTTTTCTTTTTCTGCCATTTCTATTCCCTCCTTTTTCTTTGACTCTCTATCTGTCGTAAAAACATTATAAATATTTCATAAAAAAATTTATTTTTTCAATTGCTCCCTTTCGTCCTTTAAAGACTGTATCCTTGTGTCTATATAATCCAATCTGGTCAGTTCATCATTTCTTTTTATCTCATCAATTACATTTTCAGGTGGAATTTCTGAAAAAAACAGAGCAGAAATTGCTCTGAACAATGATAGAAAACAGAGAGATACTATCAATGTAAACATAATATGTCTCAACAAATCACCGGGATAACCGTGAAAGAGTAGAAAAAATATTCCGGCAACACATGGTATAAGTAAAAGATTTAATGTTATCAAAGAAGAAAATATTCTGTTTATATTATTTTTCTTTTTCTGATAAATCTCATACTCACTGTTTTCCATAAGAGGAAATAAATCCAGAGTGGATTTTTGTTCCATAAAATATTCCATCTCCCTGTCAATTTCTTTAAGCCTTATTTCAGCTAATTCTCTCTTTTGATGTTCATCACCTTCATAAAGCCCATCACTGTGAAAATCAGACATGATGTATATCTCTCTTTAACCCTTGTAACTCTATTACAGGTATTTTCTTTATTTAGCGAGGAAATTCCTCTTAATTCATTATAAAACATATATCTAATTGACATAATTCTATTTAAGAGTATAATTTAGAAAAATTTGTAATAGATAAAGTAATCTTTTTCTACAGAGGGGGTATCACAATGGAAGAATCTTCAGAAACCGTCCCTTTAGCCATGTATTTCAGAGGTTCTTTGACTGATGTGGTATATAAAAAGGCCTCTCTGTCAGGAAATTACTGATTTTCCGCTGATTGACCTTCATTACCGGCACTTCAATAAAAAGAACAGACCTCTGATAATGTTATGTTTATTTCGTTGTAATTATCAGTAAAAAATTACACAGTTAAAACACATGTGTCACAAAAACCGTTTCAGTATACCGGGGAGGTAAATAGAAAAATGAAGTCAATCTTTAAAAACAAAAAACTGACAAAAATACTTCTCCTATTAAGTATCATAGGCCCGGGACTTGTCACGGCAAATGCAGACAACGATGCAGGAGGCATAGCAACCTATTCCTGTGTGGGAGCTTCTTACGGTTATACTATGCTCTGGGGGCTTTTCCTCATAACCATCAGTCTTGCTGTCATACAGGAAATGTGTGCAAGAATGGGTATTGTAACGGGGAAAGGTCTCTCCGCTCTCATAAGGGAAAATTTCGGAGTAAAAATGACTTTTCTTGCCATGTCAGCACTTTTCGTGGCAAATTTTGCCACAACCATAGCGGAATTTGCAGGAGTTGCTGCAAGTATGGAATTATTTCATATTTCAAAATACATTTCTGTTCCTGCCGTAGCTCTTTTAGTATGGATAGTAGTCACAGGAGGTTCCTATAAAAAAGCTGAAACAGCCTTTCTCATACTGTCCCTTGTATATATAACATATATCATATCAGGCTTTATAGTCAAACCTGACTGGCATGAAGTGATGAAACACACTTTTATACCTTCTTTCAGCTGGAATCAGAATTTTGTATTTTTATTTATCGCCATGATCGGAACAACTATTACTCCGTGGATGCAGTTTTATCTTCAGGCTGCAGTTGTGGATAAAGGTCTGGATATAAAACATTACAGATATGAAATGATTGATGTGTTTATCGGCGCTTTTGTAACGGATTTCGTGGCTTTTTTCATCATTATTACCACTGCGGCGACTCTTTACAAAGCAGGCATAACAATAGAAACAGCAGGCGATGCCGCACAGGCCCTTAAACCGCTGGCAGGAGAATATGCTTCTCTTCTGTTTGCAGCAGGATTATTCGGCGCATCTTTACTGGGCGCTCACATACTTCCTCTTTCCACTGCCTATGCAGTGACAGAAGCTTTCGGTTTTGAAAACGGCCTGGACAGGAAATTCCGTGACGCATCTGTCTTTTACGGTATAATAGCTTTCTTTATCATCATAGGAGCGGCAATCGTCCTGATTCCATCTCTTCCTCTTGTTAAAATTATGATAATTTCACAGGAAATCAATGGCATTATCCTCCCTGTAATTCTCATTTATATGCTCAGACTCACGAATAACAGAGAACTCATGGGAGAATATGTAAATTCCCGTTTTTTTAATATTATTGCATGGCTTACGGTTATATTCGTAATAATTCTTACTGTTATACTGCTGATTATGCC
>CALARM010000358.1 GCA_937888925.1 uncultured Synergistia bacterium
GATAAGGTTATTTTTTACAACCCCTGACAGCCAACAATTAGGAGGTACATCACGATGAGAACAGTAGTAACAATGCCCGGTGACGGTATCGGGAAAGTCGTATTGCCTGAAGCAATAAGAGTTCTGGAAAAAGCAGGTTTTAAAGCAGATTATGTCCATGGAGATATAGGATGGGACTGCTGGTGCAGCCAGGGCAATGCCTTCCCTGAAGAAACAAAAGAATTGCTGGCAAAACACAGAATAGGTCTCTTCGGCGCCATAACCAGCAAACCGAAAGATAAAGCACAGGCTGAATTAAAACCGGAACTGCAGGATAAAGGTTACGTATATTACAGCCCCATAGTAACAATGAGACAGCATTTCAATCTGGACATATGTATAAGACCATGTAAAGCCTTCCCGGGAAACCCCTTAAATTTTATCAAAAAAGACGGAGACGGATTTACGGAACCTCAGGTAGATGTAGTAATATTCAGACAGAATACTGAAGGCCTTTATTCGGGAGTAGAGTGGACAAATCCTTCGGACAGGGTTATGGACGGACTGAATGCCCACCCGAAAATGAAAGCCTTTAAAGATGTTCCCCGGGAAGATCTGGCCGTATCATGCCGCATATTTACAAGACAGGCATGCAGAAGAATTATTACCGCCGCTTTCGAACATGCAAAAAAATACGGATATAAGAGTGTAAGTGTCTGTGAAAAACCGAATGTAATAAGAGAAACTTCAGGTATGATGCTTGCGGAAGCAAAAAAAATCGCAAAAGATTACCCCGGCATACCGGTATGGGATGTAAATATTGATGCCATGATGATGTGGCTTACGAAAAACCCGGAAGATTACGGAGTAATTGTGGCAGGCAATATGTTCGGCGATATTGTAAGCGACGGTTTCGCAGGACTCGCAGGAGGCCTGGGATTTGCCTGCAGCGCAAATATCGGAAAAGATATTGCAGTATTCGAACCGACTCACGGCTCTGCTCCGAAATACGAAAAACTCGATCCGCCCATAGTAAACCCCGTAGCAATGATCTTATCTGCCTGTATGATGCTTGATTATCTGGAAGAAACGGAAAAAGCCAGCAGAATAAGACATGCCGTATCGGAAGTAGTCAGAGAAGGTAAAGTCAGAACCTATGATATGATGAGACTTAAAGGCGGTGCCGATGTATTTGCCCGTGGTGCGGCAAATACAAAAGAAATGACCGATGCCATTATAGAAAAATTGTGAGAGGAATCTAAGTAACGCGTAACGCGTGACGCGTTACGCGTTACGCGTTACTCAAATGAATTTCTATCTTCTTGCCGCTTCTGCCTGGGGAGTAAGAAAAGGCCATTATGCACGACACAGATTTACTGCTATGGTAAATCATTTTGAAACTTGTTTTTATAGCTCTTATAATAATATTCTCCGGTCAGATAAAATCAGCAGAAAAAGGAAAAAGTCTGTTTACAGTGCATATAAATTATACAGACAAGGCATAGAGCTTTTTCAGAGTTATGAAGATAATTGCCTCATGTTGCTCGAAGGTCTCATGTATATCGATAAAGGAAGAGAAAAATTTATTAAAAGCGGAAAACATATATTTAAAGAACTGGACAAAAAAATTCAATAAAAGGAGAGACATACCATGAATACAATTCCATGCCCTAAATGTAACAGACCTGTAAGGACTGATAAAAAATCATGTTTTTACTGCGGCGAAAGTCTGAAAGACATTAAAGTAGAGATAAAATGCAGCAAATGCGGTGCAGGTCTCAAGGAACATGAAAATTTCTGCACAAACTGCGGAAGCGGTATTATAAAGGAAAAATCTTATACATCCGGTATACCTGATTTACCGGAAAATTTTCTCTTTTCCGGCTCGCCGGTAAGAAGTATTAGTTTTACGGAAACTCATATGGAGATTGAAAAAACACAGGGGCCGCCGGTCAGATTATCATGGAGCGATATAAAAGAATTAAACTGTTATCATATAGATGTATATGAAGATGAAGATGAAATAAGCCCTGTCAGTATGTATTCAAGGGATAACTGTATGAAACTTGCCAGATATACAGGAAAAAGATTTGACAACCGCACCACAGATGATAATTTAATTACCTATTACATTATGGAGCTCTTTTCCCGTAAGGGAGAGAGAGAATTTATAATAGATTATAAATTTAATTACGGTAAAGCCCTGGGAGCAGAAAGAGATTTCAACAGAACAGTAAACTTTAAAAAACTCGTAAGGAAAATTGCGGAACATCTGACAGATGATGTAACAATGGGTAGTGGTACGAGTTTTTTACTGGCAGGTTAATGAAGCGGCACAGTTCCGTAAAATATCTGCAGTTAATTTTATAGTGAATAGTGAGTGAAAGTGTCCTATTCCACTCACTAATCACCACTCACTAATCACTTAAATTCTAAATAAAATTACTTCAATCTCCACAGGTTTTTTTTAAAAAACAGAGAATTATAATTTAATTACAACAAAGAAAGGATGGTTATAATGTCAAAAATTTTAAGTATTTCTCTTATCTGTCTCTCTTTATTCATAGCCCTCTCAACTGTAAGTTTCGCCGTCGATCTTGAAGGAGTATATTTCTCAGATCTTAAAAACGGCTGGATTGTAGGAGACAACGGAAAGATCTTCCATACCGCAGACGGAGGGGCTTCATGGAGCGCTCAGACCACTGCATCGGGAGAAGATTTGCTGGATGTATGCTTCGTAGATGACAAAAACGGCTGGATTGCCGCAGAAAACGGAGTGGTAGTCCACACTGCAGACGGAGGCACTTCATGGGCCGTTCAGGCTACAGGGACTAAAGAACACCTGAACAGCATATACTTTTTAGATGCTAAAAACGG
>CALARM010000359.1 GCA_937888925.1 uncultured Synergistia bacterium
CTCAATTAAATGTATTGATGTTTTTAGAAACCCGTGACCATGTCAGAATGAAGGACATAGGAGTAAAACTCGGTATCAAACCCAGTTCTGTTACCAATTTAGTTGATAGGCTCATAAAGGCAGAGCTGGTAAAACGTTCCTGTGACCCTGAAGACAGAAGAGTAGTAGAAGTGAGTTTATCTGAAAACGGTAAAAATCTAATTGAAGAAGTCAGAAAGACCGACAGGAAACACTGGGAAAAAGTGATCGGAAAAATAGATGAAAAAGAATATGAGCAACTGCTCAGGATCATTAAAAAAATGGATGAAGTTTTAACTGAAATTATAATAGATTTCGAAGAAAATAAAAGTTATGGTTATTCAAATGATGGTTGATTTTGAGATTCTGCTATGTTTTGTGTAAGATTACAGTCAGGTAAGACTGTATCAGAATTTATATAAAATTTATTATAAAAAAATCGTCCTCTTTACTGAGAACAGAAAAAGGACAATATACATAAATCATTCATATTATATCAAAAAAAGAATTTTTTAACAGTACCTTATTACTTTTTAAAGTCACGGATAAGATTAAAAAATAAAGAGGGTTAATTTTTATGTGTAATCTTAAAAAATTATCAGTCATTACCATGTTCTTTTTACTGTTAACATCTCTAAAGGTTTTCCCTCAGGAAGAGGTTGTAAAATATACCATTGAAGAGACTATAAATACTGCCGTAAAAAACAGCCTTGAACTGTCAGGTATACGTCAGGATATAATGGCATCTGACGCAAGAATTTCTCAGGCAGAAACAGGAAAATATCCGGGTGTTAGTTCAAATATTTTCTATTCCAGAGTATATAATCTCCCTTCATTCACCATGGTAGATACGGAACTTACCCTGGGAGAGCCTGACCAGGCACAGGTTTCTCTGAGTTTTAATTACCCCATCTATGACGGGGATCTTACGTCAAATCTTACAGATCAAAACATTCTCTTAAAAGAAAGTGTAATCTTTGAGAGAGATGCAGTAAAACAGGATGTCATTTTTAAAGTAATAGAAGGCGATTATAATGTTTTAAAATCACAGGCTATGTATGGTGTGGCTGAGAAAAATCTGGATACGGCACAGGAACAACTGAAAAGAACTCAGGCTTTTTACAGAGAAGGTCTTGTTCCCATGGCAGATGTGTTAAATGCAAAGGCACAGGTGGCAAATGCCGAACTGGATATGATAAAAGCAAAAAGCAATATTGAACATGCAAAAACATCACTGAAACATATTATGTATATACCTCTTACAACCCCGATTGAACTGGTAACCGGGATACCTGACTGTGAGCCAGTGAAAGCAGATCTTGCTTATATTACAAATCTTGCATATGAAAACAGGCACGAGATTAAAAAAATGGAGATGCTGAACGGCGCGGCAAAAGCAGCTATAGAAGTGGCAAGAAGCCAGGGAAAACCTGACGTATATTTTAATTTTGATTATATCCCCGGCAGTTCCACCATCTTTAATCCTTCAAACAGTTTTACTGCTACCCTTGGTGCTTCCATACCGATCTTTGACAGAGGACTTACAAAATATAAAGTGGAAGAAGCAGAAGCAAATTTTAAGAAATCAGAGGTTTCTCTGGAACAGGTGAAAAGTGTTATAGCCCTTCAGGTGCAGCAGGCCTATCTGGATCTTATGGCAGCGGAAGAAGAAGTGGTAAAAGTAGAGGAAACTCTTAAAGCGGCAGATAAGAACTATAAAGTGGCATCTCTCAGATATGAAGAAGGTGTTGCTCCTTTCCTGGAAGTGACAGACAGCAGGGCTTTACTTACAAGAGCGGAAGCTTCCAGGGTGCAGGCTCGATATAATTATTTTACCGCCATAGCCAGAATCATAAGGACTGCCGGCATACTGCCGGAAAACGGAAATTTACAGAATATAAATCTTATAAATCATTCAACTGAATGACATTTTCTATATAAATTTACTATGGAGTAAGAATAGAGGTCTATACAAAATTTATGATATATTTGAGAATTTCGGACAGGAAGGAGTAAAAAGGCATCAGAGCCTTGTATGAAATATGTATAGAAAAATATTATTTCTTATAATGATCCTGTTATGTATGTGCAGCTGCAAAGAAAACAAAGAAGTTACCAGAGAAGATCTCCAGAAAAAAGAAGGTATCCCTGTGGAAGTGGTAACTGTAAAAAAAGGGGATATACTCGTAACAATAACAACCAGCGGAGAATTGAAGGCTGATGAAGATATAACTGTAAGTACCAGTAATAAAGGAACCATAGAGAAAGTATGTGTTAAAGAAGGACAGTATATAACGGCACAGCAGCTTATAGCAGTAATAGACCCCGGTGAACTTCAGGATCAGACTTTTCAGGCCCAGTCTGCTCTGAGCGCAGCCACATCAAGACTATCACAGGCACAGAGTAATGCCGTAATGCTTGACAATCAGGTGGAAGCTTCCATAAAACAGGCAGAAGCAGGAGTAAAAGCTGCACAGGCCCAGTATATGCAGGCAAAAGCTGCCCTCGATGCTGCAGAGGAAAATCTTTCCATGGTAGAAGAAGGTGCAAGAAGCCAGGAGATTGCCAGGGCAGAACAGGGACTTATACAGGCAAAGGCAAATCTGGACCAAATAGAATTAGATCTTGGCAGAGCGAAAAGGCTTTATGACGAAGGGGCCATATCAAAACAGAATATGGAACTGGCACAGTTGAAATATAATGTTGCTCTTGCAGAATATAAATCGGTTGAAGAACAGGTCAGTATGGTAAAAGAAGGGTCAAGGGTACAGGAAAAAGAAGCGGCGAAAAATAAGGTTGAAATGGCACAGGCTTCTGTAGATACTGCCTTTGCAGGAC
>CALARM010000360.1 GCA_937888925.1 uncultured Synergistia bacterium
TGCACGGTCGGTTCTTAGGGGAGGAGGGAGCAGTAATGCTTTCTCCTTACCCGACAACAGGGCACATTTTACATTTAATTTTCATAAAAGCCCTTACCTGATAAAAACTTTGTTTAATCAGCTTTTTTAAAATTTTGTATATAACACTCTCCCTCTTTTCACTGTTTTACCTATTTTTACATCAAGCTGCCCAGAACCCTAGTAATAAAAAAATTATAACTTTCTCTTATTGTTTTTTCAGTAATATCGGCTCTTCCTAAAGGTGTAAAAAATGATGCACATTCGGTGAGAGTGGTACCTACCTTACGTCCCAGCCTCAGTGCAGCCCACAGATCCCAGTAAGGAAGATCTGTGTAATCTATTGCCATAAGAGATTTATAATGAGTCGTGAAAGAATCCATGGCTTCAATTCCGAATATACACAGAATATCCAGTCTGGTGATAACAAGATCAATGAGAGGATCTCCTGCTCTTCCTTCCTCCCAGTCAATTATTGCCACCAGTTTATCATCCTGCCACAATATGTTGCCAGTCCAGAAATCTCCATGCAATAGTAAGGAAGAATTCCTCTGGTGTAATGGCCAGACATCTTTCAACACCTCCCGAATAAGCCCTTCGTCCGAAGATAAAAGAGAATTATTAATGGACTTTCTATGGGAGAGTTCATCAAATATTTCTGCCTTTTCAGAAAGGAAAGACAAGTCAGAAACGGAACAATTTACACTGTGAATCCCTGCCAGATGTGTGGCCATCTGAAGAATGTAATCGGATAAATTGGAAGGAGCGAATTCCTGCTTCCCATCGATATATTCTATGACCATATATGGCCTAGAGAAAATTTCACAGGATCTATCCAGATAATAAGGTTTTTGTGTGGGTAATCCCAGAGAAAATGTCATTTGCAGGATCTTGAATTCTCTTTCTATCTTCTGTATATTTTGTTTTATTGCGCCTTTCCTTGGAAGACGAAGAACCACTTTTCTAATCAGTCCATTACTGTCTTCAATCTCAAGAGCTGCCATCTCCGATGAGCCTCCGCCTTCTAAATTCCATGTTCTGAGCAATCTGCTTTTCGGAGTTATCTTTCGAATCACCTGTTCAAATTTGTTGCATTCTCTCATAACCATATATTGTGACTCCTCTCATCAGGTCATACTGCTTAACATATAAAAATGAAAAGGTGTGAAGGTTGTAACAAAGTTTCGATCCCTTATTCATCAGGTCACCCAGTCCTAACCAAGCTGTTCTTCTGGGAATGAGTCTATAAGAGTAAGTCACAATCCCTTTTTCATCAGGTCAATCAGTTATTCCACATCTGACAGAAAATTCCCTTATGGGTCTGCTAAACGGAAATTGTATCTATACTCTCGCGCATAAATAATGACATAAAAATATTTACTGTAAAATTAAGTAATTATAAGAGTTTATAATTATTTACTGATGCACTTATTAACAGATTTGAGTATATCAAAAACCCTCCCCACCGCATCTCTCAGCTTCCCGGCACTGACTGGCTTATCAATCCATTCCGTAACACCTGCAGCTCTGCCTTCCGCCTTTATCTCTTCTTCGGATTCCGACGATACCATAATAACAGGAATAGCCTTATAATCAGGATTTTCTCTTATTCTTTTTACCAGTTCAAGGCCGTTTACATGGGGCATATGAAGGTCTGTAATAACCATTTTTACTGAAGGATTTATCTTTTCTAGCGCGTCTTTCCCGTCAACTGCTTCTATTACTTCATGGCCCTCTTCTTTTAATAAAGCACTTATTATATAGCGACCGCTGGCAGTATCATCAACAATCATTATTTCTGACATCCGTGTCTATTCCTCTCTGTTTTCATTTCACATATATTACTCTATAGTAAATATAAATTCCTTTTATAAAATTATTAAATTTTTTTAAAAATTATATACAGAAATTAATTTGACTTATTGTAACACCTTACTATATATCAAAAAGGACACTTTTTTACTATAAAAAGTAACAATATTTTATTTTTCTGTATAAAATTTTGCAAAGTGAAGAAATCCTGTTAAATCAACATTCTTAAACTTCAGGGTGCTTACTCAGAGTGAATTTATTCATTTTAAATAAATTTTTGCAGTTTTTGACTTAATTCTAAAAAAGATTTATACTTTTTTTTACTGTGAAGATTTTTACGGATTATAATATATAAAAAATAACAAAATAAAGGAGAAGTGTTTATGAAAAAAGCTTTATTTGTCTATGTACTTTTAATATTATCTTCTATCCCATGTCTCGCTGAATGGAAAAAAGAGTATTATATCCGGCCTGGCGGAATATATACTCTTGAACGATCTACTAATACTTTTACTGCATTTATAAAACTCGGAGATACTAAGCAAAATGCACTCGCTCAAATGAGCAGGAAAGCCGATCTCTATGGCACTACGATAGACACTTTTGCCTTTGTCGACAGCAAATATGAGCCGGAGCCCTGCGGACTCATTCTGTATACTTATAGTGTTATCGTGCCGCCGGAGCAGCAGGAGGGCGTGGGCGTAATGTCTCCATTTGATAACAGCAGTATGAATCCGGCCATTAAAAGTATCAGTATTTACGATGCAAGAATAAGAACTTTAAAGGGGATAGGTGTGGGAAATACAGTAAAGCAGTTGTTTGACGCCCATGGGAATCCTGGGATAAACTGGCAGGGGTATGGCAGTAATGGATGGTGCATGGAATATGCAACAAAAGAAGGAAGAATTTACTTTTCTGTGGGCCAAACCTCACAAATTACTTACGATTCGATAATAGGGGCGATACATTTAACTTATTAACTATGTGATTTCCTTTTTCCATCCAGAGCCAAAAAACAAAAAAGGCCTTATAGAATAAGCTTTTCTTTATGTGATTGGTATGTGATCATCCACTTTACAATAATTCAGAAAAATAATATAATAAATTTATAGGGGGTGGAAAAAATGTTCGAAAAAGAATTAGATTTTTTCATTGAAAACCAGAAAGAATTAGTTAAGAAATATAATGGTAAAGTCCTGGCTATTAAAGAACAGGAAATAATAGGAATATATAACACCCCTCTTGAAGCATATATTGAAGCCCAAAAAGAACATGAACTTGGAACATTTGCCATTCAACCATGCAGACCAGGGCCTGAGGCATACACGATTACTATTTCCACTCAAGGATTATTTGTCGAATGAACATTATAGAAGTTCAGGGTTTTACCGTAGAATATCCAGGGTTAATTCCTCATATTATCACATCGGCATGGGTAGCAAAAAGCTCTCTTTCTACTTCCGTTCAGAACCCAACACCTACAGAAACAAAAGCATTATGGGATACAGGTGCAACAAACAGCGTAATCACGCAGAGCATAGCAAAAGAACTTAATTTAATTCCAACAGGTGCCGTCAGGGTTAATCATGCCGGAGGGCAAAGCACAAGGCACACTTATATCATTGATTTATATCTACCAAATAAAGTGGTGTTTTGCGGAGTTACAGTATCAGAATGCCCTGACACTATTGGTAATTTTAATATAATTATCGGAATGGACATTATAACACAGGGAGATTTTGTAATAACAAATTTTAATAGAAAAACGGCAGTAAGTTTCAGATATCCTTCTATTGAAAAAATAGATTTTGGAAAAGAAAAGCATTCACCATCCCAGGGAAAGGTAGGGCGAAATGCCCCTTGCCCTTGTGGGAAAAAGAAAGCCGATGGAACTCCTATTAAGTTTAAAAGCTGCTGTGGAAAAATATAGATTTACGACTTAAAATTTTTATCTACCTTCCTTTAATCAAAACCCTCCCCACCGAGTCTCTCAATCTCCCGGCACTGACCGGCTTATCAGTCATACCAGTAAATCCCTTCCCATTGCATCCTATCCATCTTCGCCATCCGCCAGGGCCCGGCAGGAAAGTTTCTTCCGGAAATGGTGAAATATTCCTTATAGAAGGGAATGTTATTTACGGCCCGGCGACTATTATGGCAGAAAAGATATGCTATAACACGAATTGCTTACATACTTCGGCAGACCATGCCATACAGGTTCGAATTCTGTTGTCTCCGCATAAAGAATAGGGGATGTAGCCTAACGGTAAGGCAAAGTTTTAAATAAAGCAATTCAAACTCGCATATCTTTTCTGCTTACTGAGGCAGTTCTATTGAATATTCCCCAGGGAGCAGATGCGCAAACTTTGCGTATCCACTTCCCTGGGAAATCCCTCAAATACAGGCTCCAGTAAAAGGCCAGGGTTAATTTAAGATAAAATGAAATCGCTGGCATCTACATCCCTACACAAAACGGTAATTGTTCTGTTACTTTAAACACAAGGAATGCCCCAAATCACACCTGGCAGTCCCACTACCTACCACTGAATTAAGCTCACCATCCGATAGCTCTTCCCCCACCTGTTTTAACTCCTCTGCTGTAAACTCAAATCCATCTTTTAATACAAAAGCCTTCCTGGCTTCATTGTCTTTACATTCGTTGACTTTCTTTCTGAAATCCTCGTCTGTCTTCATTCTTTCTATGAATGCTTTAGCGGCTTCCATACTCATAACAGCTACCTCCTTCATATGAACATCTTATGATACTTGCATATGAAAGCATCTATCGGACACAGAGCCCCTCCACTCACGTCGGATACTACGTCATCGCTTAATTCAGCTTTAGCCAAGTCCAGATCATCTTTAGTAAAGTTAAAACCTGCATGTTTTACAAATGCCATACGTGTTTCCTGGTCTTTACATTCATTTACTTTGTTTCTGAAGTCCTCATCTGTCTTCATTCTTTCTATAAATGCTTTTGCGGATTCCATACTCATAACAGCTACCTCCTTCATAATAAATAAAGTAATTATAACATGAAGTTATGAAGAAGTTGTGAAAAACCTGTGAAAGTTATGTGAAGACAGAAAGCAAAAATAGAAAATTTTTCTATTTTTTAAATTTCAGTGTATAATATTATTATAAAAAAATACAATAATAGAATATATGTTCCTCACCGATAAATCAGGAGATATAATTAAATTTATGGAGTAAAAAAATGGAAATTAAAGATATTATAAATCAGGTAGAAGGAAGAAGTGAATTTAAAGAAGGAAATCCTGGTAAATCTGAACTGGCAAAGACTGCTATAGCCTTTGCCAATGATGCAGGAGGGACTATTTTTATTGGCATAAAAGACAACCCCCGCAGTATTGTAGGAGTGGATGAAAATAATATTATGCATCTTGAAGAACAGGTGAGTAATATTATTTTTGATCAGTGCCATCCCCTGATATTG
>CALARM010000361.1 GCA_937888925.1 uncultured Synergistia bacterium
TCTTAAAATCTGAATATAAGGCACTGGCTCTTAAAAAATCTTTAGAGACTGAATTTGTTAAAAGTCAATTAAGCAATGATACTTCTGTTGCACCGTCTCTCCCGTTAATCATAAAAGAGAAACAGTATAAAGAATTAAAGAAAACTTCTGAAATGTTATTTACTATTATGGATAAAACCATAGGATTGGTAATCGATAACCAGAGTACAGGGACATATATAAGAACATACAGGTCTCTCTGGGATGTTATAAAAAAAGAAGACACCTTTAATTCCAATAATATAATATTTGCCAGAATAAGTGGAGTATATGATAAAAATGATACTATAAGGTATTTTGAGTTTACTTCCGAACCTTCCGATTTGTTACTTGCAGAAGAGCTTCTGGAAATATACGGTAATATTCAGGAAGTATGGGAAAGTCTCAGAGAGATTAATTTTTCTTTTTTTAATAAATCATGGAAGAGTTTTGCCAGATTTCTTCAGACATGTAATAAAAAAATCGATTTTAATAAAAAGAAAGATGTTATAGCAATTATTTCTTTTCAGGAAAACTATGGAGATAGAATATATTATAAATATTTGAAAAATAATGGCTTTAATGTATGTAAGGCAAAGCCTGATGAATTCATTTTTAATGGAACAGAGCTTACATATCGTGATTTGAAGATTAAACTTATTATCTTTCCTCAGCCTGTAAAGAATATTACTTATTTCAATACCGATTTGAAACCTGTTATAGATGCGTTTACAGGAGGTAAGGTTTTTATAATTGATGCATTCAGATCTCTTCTGGCTACTGAAAAATCCCTTTTTGCTTTAATTTCAGACAGAAAAAATTACTCTTTCTATAATGATAGAGAAGTAAAATTTATAAAAAAACATATTCCATGGACAAGAATTATAAGACATGAATGTACAACTGATATAGAAGGAAATGAAGTTGACTTAATAGATTATATAATTGCCAGTCAGGACAGGCTTGTTTTAAAAAAATCCAGTGATATTACGGGCGATCACCTGGGGCCTGCCTGTGATATGAATCCTATGGACTGGAAAACTCTTGTATCCTGGATTTTATCCTCTAAAGAACTCTGGGTTGCACAGGAAAAAATTGAATTTAATTCTTCTGAAAGATATGTTATTGGTGAAGACACTTTAAAATTAAAGAAAATTTTCTGGTGTGTACATCCTTATATATTCAACGGTAAATTTCAGACATGTTACGGGAAAACATCTGATGAGCCTGTCGTTAATGCAGATGCAACAGAAACGTTAGTCGGATTTATATGAAGGGAGGACTTAAAATGAGTAAAACCGATAAAAAGAAACCTGTAAAAAAAACCTGTTCCGGTGAAAAGCATGAAGGCAGAAAAAAATTATGGGAAATGATTGAAGATACCTATCTTGCTTCAGATATTGAATCATTACAGAAATCTTTTGCGAATCATCTTGAATATTCTCAGGCCAAGACCAGATACAGTGCCACAGATTTTGACTGTTATAAGAGTCTCGCCTATTCCATAAGAGACAGGTTGATGGAAAAATGGAACGATACTCAGGAAGCTTATTATAACAGTAACGGGAAAAGAGTTTATTATCTGTCTATGGAATTCCTTATGGGAAGGGCTCTCTGTAATAATCTGATAAATCTTGGTATTAAAGATGACTGTTATGAAGCTCTCTGTGAACTGGGATATAATCTGGAAGAGCTCAGAGAGCTTGAACCTGATGCAGGACTCGGTAACGGAGGCCTCGGACGTCTTGCCGCATGTTTTCTTGATTCTATGGCTACCCTCCAGTTGCCGGGATGTGGTTATGGTATAAGATATGAATATGGTATATTCGAACAGAAGATAGAACATGGATTCCAGATAGAAAGGCCTGATAACTGGCTTCGCTTCGGTAATCCCTGGGAGATTGTCAGGCCTGAATATACTTACAATATAGAATTTTACGGCACAGTAAATGAAATGGGTGAATGGGTAAATACCAATAAAGTACTTGCAATAGCCTATGATACTCCTATAACAGGATATAAGAATGATACGGTAAACAACCTGAGGCTCTGGTCTTCAAAAGCTACTGAAGAATTTGCTCTTGAGTGTTTTAATAAAGGTGATTATATAAGAGCTGTACAGGAAAAAATAACGACAGAGAATATCTCCAAAGTTCTCTATCCGAAAGATGATATAGTGCCGGGGAAAGAACTGAGACTGAAGCAGGAATATTTCTTTGTTTCTGCAACATTGCAGGATATATTGAGACGGTACAGGGTAAATAATAAAGATTTCGACGATTTTTCTTCCAGATCTGCCATCCAATTAAATGACACCCACCCTGCCATAGCCATACCGGAATTCATGAGGTTACTTGTAGATAAAGAAGGAATGCCATGGGATAAGGCCTGGGATTTATGTGTAAAAACCTTTGCCTATACAAACCATACCATTTTACCTGAAGCACTGGAAAAATGGCCTGTTGAACTGCTGGGAAAACTTCTTCCGAGACATCTTCAGATAATCTATGAGATAAACAGAAGATTCCTTGAGAAAATACAGGAACTTTATCCTGGAGACACAGACAGATTGACGAGAATGTCTATTATTGAAGAAACTCCTGTTAAATCTGTGAGAATGGCCTATCTCGCCATAGTAGGGAGCCATTCCATAAACGGTGTTGCTGCACTTCATACAGAGATAATAAAAGATAAACTTTTCAGGGATTTCTATGACATATGGCCTGAAAAGTTTAATAATAAGACAAACGGCATAACTCAGAGGAGATGGTTGAAACTCTGTAATGTAAGACTTTCTGATTTGATTTCAAAACATATCGGTGAAGGATGGGTTACAGATTTATATGAACTAAAAAAACTTATGCCCCTTGCTGAGGATAAGAAATTCAGGGCAGAATGGAAAAAAGTAAAGGAAGAAAATAAAAAAGACCTTGCAGAATATATAAAGAAACATAATGGTATTGACATAAATATTAATTCTATATTTGACTGTCAGATTAAACGTCTCCATGAGTATAAGAGGCAGCTTTTAAATGTTCTTCATATAATTACATTATATAATAGAATAAAGTCGATTTTATCGCCTGCTGATTTTGTTCCCAGAACCTTTATATTCGGTGCAAAAGCTGCTCCCGGATATTATATGGCAAAGCTTATTATTAAACTCATAAACTCTGTGGCACAGGTAGTAAACAATGATCCCGATGTGGGTGATAAAATTAAAGTGGTATTCCTTGAAAATTATGGAGTATCACTGGCTGAAAAAATATTCCCTGCATCAGACCTTTCGGAACAGATTTCTACTGCCGGTATGGAAGCATCGGGGACAGGTAACATGAAATTTGCTCTGAACGGCGCTCTTACAATAGGGACTCTTGATGGTGCCAATGTGGAAATAAAAGAAGAAGTAGGGGCGGAAAATATCTTTATATTCGGCTTAAAAACCGAAGAAGTAAATAATCTCAGAGATACATATAAACCTGCAGATTATTATAACGGTAACAGTGAGTTAAAACAGGTAATAGATATGATTGGAGGAGGTTATTTTAACCCGGAAAACAGAGAGCTTTTTAAACCAATAGTGGAAGATCTTCTCTGGAAAGATTATTTTATGGTACTTGCCGATTATGCTTCCTATGTAGAATGTCAGGAACAGGTGAGCCTTACCTTTAAAAATCAGGAAGAATGGACGGAAAAATCTATTATAAATACTGCCTGTACCGGTAAATTTTCAAGTGACAGAACTATAAAGGAATATGCAGAAGAAATATGGCACGTAAAACCTGTAAAACCGAAGAAAAGTTCTAATTACCGTAACAGATAAAAGGGTACCCGTAAAAAGCTTCTGCCTGGCAGGCTCTGGAGAAGAAAAATTAGTTTTTTATATAGAATTAAAAATTAAATAAGGGTTAATTTATTGTTTGTAAAACAAATGATATAAGGCAAATTATTTTTCTTCGTAAGAGCCTGTCAGGCAGAAGCTGATAAAATGGTTACTAATTTACCTGGTGCGGTACTTAGGGTCACCCATCACGGGTCATAATTTTACATATTTTTATATTGGTTTAATTTTGAAAGGCAGGAAATATCCAGTGAACATTACATTAATTTTTCCACCTCACTGGGTGGTTCATCAACCATATTTGAGTCTTCCGTCTCTGACTGCTTACCTGAGAGAAAATGGTTATAATGTAATACAGAGAGATATAAATATAGAAAGTGCCGATGATTTATTCAGAACCGTTGTCTTAAAAGATGCCTATAAAAAACTTCAAAAAAAGTTGGAATATTTAAAGAATTTAAAGAATAGAACATCAGGGGAAGAAATTCTGTTAAATAATTTATCTTTTATGGAAGACAGAGATTATGCGGAATATACCAGAAATATCCTTCGTATGGTTAAATATTCAAAGGATGTAATGAGGGATAAAGACAAATTTTTTGATTTTCCTCTTTATCGTGACAGTATAAATGATATTTTATTTGCCTATTATATACTGGGTATTCTTCATGAAACAAATATAGATTTTATGACCTTTTACAGGGAAGGATATCCCGGTACCAGCATAGAAGGTATAGTTAAATATATTCATGATGAAGAAAACAATTATTATGCAGATTATTTCAGACATGTTACAATTCCTTCTTTACAAAAGAAACCGTCAGAACTCTATGGCATATCCGTATCAAGTCTTACCCAGATACTCCCCGGATTGACTCTTGCCGGTATGATAAAAAAGGCCATTCCTCAAGCCCATATCTGTATGGGAGGAAATATTTTTACAAGAATTGCGGAAAAACTTGTTACTCCCTGCCCTCTGTTCGATTTTTTTGATTCTGTTATAATCTATGAAGGGGAAGTGGCATTACTTGAACTGGTAAAGGCACTGGAACATGGATATGGCTTTGAGAATATTTCAAATTTTATATACAGGGATAAACATGGCGAAATTATTCATAATAAAAATCTCTCTCTTCCTGATATAAATTCTCTTCCTGTGCCGGATTTTGACGGCCTTCCCCTGGAAAGGTATTTCTCTCCCTTTAACGTATTCCCTTTACTCACAGGGAGAGGATGTTACTGGAATAAATGCGCCTTCTGCAGGCATAAATCTATTTATGGAAATACTTATCGTGCAAGAAAAATAGAAAAAGTTATGGATGATATAGAAATACTCTGTAAAAAATACGGTGCTAAATATATTACTTTTTATGATGAAGCAATTCACCCTGTAAGATTAAAGAATATCATCGCTGAGATAATGAAAAGAAACCTGGATATTCGATGGGAAGGGACTCTGAGGGGGGAAAAGGAATTTGACAGGGAACTTGCATGCATGGCTTTTAAAGCAGGTGCCAGATTACTTTCCTTCGGGCTGGAATCAGCATCTCCCAGAGTGTTAGACCTTATGTGCAAGGGTATTGACATCAATGTATTCAGGGAAGTGGTACGTTACAGCGCAGAAGCAGGCATATGGAACTATGCCTCCTTTTTTACCGGATTTCCGACGGAAACAGAAGAAGAAGCTATGGAAACAGCAGATTTTATTCTGAAAAATCAGGATTTTATCCATTCAGTATCTCTGAATGTACCTTTCTTTGCTGTAGAAAATACCGATATAGATAAAAATCCTGAAAAATATTTTATTGAAAGCCTGACACCTATGGAAGGATGGGAACTTGCCGTAGGATATAATTATACTGTCACTGAAGGCATGTCTCAGAAGAAAGCCGGTGAAATGGCACTTGAAATATGCAATAAAATAAAACGGGATCATCGTCAGAGCAGCATATTCAGTTCCATGAACAGAGTCCATCAGATGCTCTATGCAGATCATTTCAATACAAATAATCTGGCTTCTGTAATCACGAAAGATTTTACCTGAACTTTTTGAGATTTTGACTATGGAAGTTTTTTGCTTTATAATCTAAAAGAAAGGAGTGATTTAAATGCATTATAAAACAATCTGCTGCCTTATGGTATTGATGGCATTATTTTTTTCAGGCTGTTTTTGTACAGGAAGCGATAACACTTCAGGTATAAAAGAAGGCTCTATCGCCCCCGGATTTAGCCTTAAAGATACAGATGGAAAAACCTTTGACTCTGGAAGATTAAAAGGGAAAGTGCTATTTCTTAATTTCTGGCGCTCAGGTTGAGGGGCCTGTGTAACGGAGATGCCTCAGTTGGAGGCATTACACAATAAGTATAAAGATAAAAAATTCTTATTGCTTGCAATAAATACGTCTGAAAGTTCATCAGAAATTAAGGATTTTATGACTGCCAATAAATGTACCTTCCCGGCTCTTGTGGCGGAAAATACCGATGTATCGCAAAAATATGAAATCAAATATGTACCTACCAGTTTTATTGTAAATAAATCCGGTATAGTAAAACATATGAGTGTAGGTGCAAGAGAATCCGATAAATGGGATGGCATTATAGAAAAGCTTCTGGCAGAGTAAATTTTTTTCGGAGATATTTTAGCTGAATCTTCAAGCAGAAAAACAGGTAATATTTTCATTCCTGTAATGAACATAGAGACATATGAAATTTACAAACAGAGAAATACTTGATTTTATTGAGAAAACAGCCTTCCTTCATGAAAGAATAAATGGAGATTTCATTCCCTCTTCTATGGAAGATGAAGAACAAATAGACTCTTATATAAAGAGATGGAAAGAAATTTCTGCTGAAAATGATGACCTGTCTTTTCAGAGAAGACTTTCCTTTAATAATATTGATATAGATAAAGTAAGGCCTGTAATGGGAAAAATCACTTTCCCCGTTAGAGACAAAATTCCTTTCTGGTGTGACATACTGAAGAAGATTATTAAGAGAAAGGCAGTTTCTCTGAAAAAAATCAGGTCGGAAAAGGTCTATCTCTGTGGAAATCTCGCTTTTGACGAATTTTTTATTCCTTTTGTAATGATTGCTATGGAAGAACTTGCCGGGACAACAGGTGACTCATACCATGTTCTTACTGGAAAAGCTTCTGTCATGGTGGAATATAATCTCCTTTATTCTCTGAATATGTTATGCGTAAAATCCGTATATGAAGCATTCACGGTATTTCTTTCGGAACAGGAATCCTCATCGAAACATGGTCTATATTACGATCATTTTATAAGAAAACATTTGAAAAATTCTTTTAAGGATTTTTTTATGACCTACCCTGTCTCCGGTCGACTTGTTTCTACATTTATACAACTATGGGTAGAGTCTTTGAGTGAATTTTTTCTGAGATTTAAGAAGGATTTACCTGAAATTTCAGAAGTTTTTTATAAAGATAATAACCCCGGATATATTACAGATTTAAAAATTGGACTTTCTGACAGGCATAACGGAGGAAGAACAGTTATAGCTATTACCTTCTCTTCCGGATTAAAACTTGTCTATAAGCCCCGGAGTATGTCTCTGGATTGTTCTTATATGAAATTACTTTCCTGGTTCAACGAAAAATCCGGTATAACTGATTTTAAATTCTTTAAAATACTGGATAGAGGAGATTACGGATGGGCGGAATTTATAGAATATATGCCCTGCAAAACAGAAGAAGAGGGAAGACAATATTACAGAAGGACAGGTCATCTTCTCTGTCTGTTATATGTCCTTGGAAGCACTGACTGTCATATGGAAAACCTGATTGCCTGCGGAGAGTATCCTGTTTTTATAGATTTAGAAACTCTTATGGAGCCGGAAATGAGATTTTTCGGGAAAGAAAAATATTCAAAAAGAGTCAGATTTCAGGCACATAAAGAATTTTTCTCGTCAGTAATAAAGACAGGTATTCTTCCAAGGTGGACTTTTGAACTGGAAAAAAGACCTTATGATGTGAGTGTTCTCGGCAGCATCGGCGATCATGGCAGACCTTTTCTCAAAGAAACATGGAAAAATTTAAAGACCGATTCTATACAAACATATATAGAAGATGCAGAATTCAGGCAGTGTCAGAATGTTCCTTTTCTTGACGGTACCCTGCTCTATCCCTTTGAATATAAAGAATTTATTCTGGAAGGCTTCAGAGATTTTTATTCATTTCTTATAAGATACAGAGACGATTTACTTTCTTCAGATTCCCCTCTGAAAGAACTTAAAAATAAACCTGTAAGATTTTTTTTCCGCTTTACAGGTGACTATGGCATTATGATAAGACAGGTCATGGAACCTTCATTGCTGCGAGATCCTCTTATGTGGAGTATTACATTGGATGGACTGGCACATAAAAAGGATGGAAAACACCTCTGGCCCGTTATTAAATCAGAGATTTTAAGCCTCGAACAGTTAGATATACCTTCTATAACCTGTCTCTCAGACAGTAAGGATCTTTATCCGGGGGAGGGAGAAAAAATAGAAAATTTCTTTCATAGCTCCGGTTATGATAATGTTATAAACCGTATAAAAAAACTTGATTCAAAAGATATGGAAAGACAGACTCTGCTTATATGCTCGTCTCTCTATGCAAGGACTGTAATACCTTCCGAAGATTTTGAAGATTATAATTTTGATGAAAAAACTCATCATGATAATCTGCTTATAGGAAAAAAACTTCATGTAGCAGATTTTAGAGGCGTGGAGCGAAGTCTTGATGATGATTTTCTGATAGGACAGAGACTTAAGGAACATGCTATTTCTTTTGGTGATGCAGGTGTAAGCTGGACCTGTTATAAATATGTCAGCACAATAAACAGATTTCAATTAGAACCTGCAGATTACAGCCTTCATAACGGTATATGCGGTATTGCCCTTTTCATGTCAGCTCTTGAGAATATTCAGAAAAAAGGCATATATACAGAAACAGTTCTCTCCGCTCTAAAACCAGTTTTTACCGACCTTGACGATAAGGATTTTTCTGATCTTCTTCTGGAAGAATCCGGTGTAGAAGGTATAAAGTCTATTGTTTACACTCTTAATTCTATAAGTCACTTTCTGGATATGCCTTTTATTATGGATTATGCAAAAAAGGCTGAACTTTTAATAAAATAGTTTTTCCTCTACTTATTTCCTCTGAATAAATTTTCGAGCGCACCGGCCAGATCCTGTAGTGTAACAGGCTTTTTAAGAATGTCTCTGATGCCTGTCTCTCTGGCTTTTTCCATACTGATAATATCAGTATAACCGGAACAGAGAATCACCGGAATATCAGGTCTTATTCCTGTAAGTTCTCCGGCAAGTTCAATACCTGTCATTT
>CALARM010000362.1 GCA_937888925.1 uncultured Synergistia bacterium
TGGATTCTCCCTGGCAGATAGAAAGGGAAACAGAGATAGTAAATCTTAAAGAAACTGTGTTTATTCCTGATTTTACCTTTTACAATAAGGAAGACGGCAGAATCGCTTATATGGAAATTGTAGGTTTCTGGAGACCTGAGTATTTGAAGAGAAAATTTAAAAAACTTCAACAGGCAAGTGTCAATACTATAGTGGCAATTTCTGAAGATTTAAATGTATCGGAAGAAAAGATCAAGAATTTCCCCGGCACTTACTTTTTCTTTAAAACCTCAATTAATCCTTCCACTGTAATGGATATACTGGAACAGATCGGAAGACCGCTGGAGATACGGTAGTGAAAAGTGAAAAGCGGAAAGTGAAAAGTGAGTGGTGAGAAGGTTTACCCTGCGCGTCACTCGTTACGCGTTACGCATAACGCATAACGCATAACGCATAACGTTTTTTATTCGTCTGCCATTTTTTCAATATCTGCCATAAGATCTCCCAGAATTGCTTCCGCTTTCGATTTATAAGTATCTCTTTTATAAGCAGTATCTGCTGCATCTCTCTGAAATCTTGTTACTATGGCTTTGTCTACACGACTTCTCTGTTTGGCGTCTGCAGTGGCTTTAGCAGGTAAATATCTCTGATGAAATTTCTGTGCTTCCAGAAGAAGCCCTTCTGCTTCTGCGAGCATTTTTTTGTGTTTATCTGTCAATATATCTTCCTCTTTTAAAGATTTTATATCAAATAATAAATCTTTTATTACCTGGCCCTGATCAACTTCTCCGGCTTTCATAAATATTAAGGCTCCAATCTCTTTTTTATTTCACGCATTACGCATAACTCATCACACATTGCGCATTACGCATTAATGCGTTACGCCAATAATTATACCGTGAAAAAGATTTTTAGTCTACACTTTTCCTCTAAAAGTTTATTGAAAATGATTCATAATCTGTTATAATATTAGGTTATAATTATAAATTTTAAATTCAGGGTTATAAACAGTTATGATCGGGCCGGTCATAACGACGTTCGGGTATCCTGACTCCCGTCACGCGTCACGCGTTACGCGTCACGATTCTCATATAAATCCCTCTTTATAGAAAGGTTTTTGAAATGAGTAAAGAAATAAACATCTGTCTTAAGCCTGAAGGAGAAATGTTTACTTTTCCTGAAGGTATAACTCTTGAAGAGGTTAAAGATAAGTTAAAATCGTCATCTCCCTATATAATAACTTCTGCTCTTGTAAACAATGAAGAAAAAGATCTTGTTTACAAATTATATGAAGACTGCACTGTTCAATTTCTGGATTTATCCAATTCAGAAGGATTGAGGGTTTATGTAAACAGCCTTTCTTTTCTCCTTCTGATTGCTTCCAGAAGGGTTTTCCCTGGTGAACCGTTACATATACTTCATTCTCTGGACAGGGGACTCTTCTGTGTAATGAAAAACATATATCCCATAAAAAAACAGAAACTTAAAGAACTTGAAGAGGCTATGAAAGAAATAGTGGAAGAGGATCTGCCTTTTAAGGGAAAGATAATGGGTGTGGAAGATGCGGTAAAACTCTTTAAAACCCAGGGTTCTGTCGATAAGGTCAATCTTCTGGAGTATTATAAAGATAAAAGAGTTCCTGTCTACAGATGTGACGGAATAAGTGATACCTTTTATGGCCATCTTGTTCCTTCTACCGGATACTTAAAACAATTTGAACTTACCTACTGTCCTCCAGGTTTTATCCTGAGATATCCTGATATATTCAGTCCTGATAAACTCCCTGAATATGCAAACCAGAGGAAACTTGCAAGAATATTTTATGAATATCAGAAATGGGTCAGCCTCCTGGGAGTGGATACTCTTTCTTCATTGAATGATTTTATCAGAAAAGGCGAAATAAGTGAGATAATAAGGATTTCCGAAGCACTTCAGGAAAAAAAGATTGCAAGAATGGCAGATATGATAACCCAGTACAGGGATCAATTGAAGATTATCCTTATTGCAGGCCCTTCTGCATCGGGGAAAACGACCTTTTCCAAAAGGCTTGCCACACAGCTTCGTGTAAATGGTCTGAAACCTATTCCTATCTCAGTAGATGATTATTTTATAGATGTTGACAGAATACCTTTTGACGAAAACGGGGAGAGAAATTTCGAAGCCATAGAAGTGGTAGATCTAGAACTGCTTAATGATCATCTTATAAGTCTTTTGTACGGGGAAGAAATTGAACTTCCGTCTTTTGATTTTGCTGCCGGAAAGAGTATAAAGAGCGGCAGGAAAATTAAAATTTCAGATGAACATCTTCTCATAATGGAAGGCATACACTGTTTGAATGACAGACTTACGGAAGCAGTTCCTCAGAGCAATAAATATAAAATTTATGTGTCGGCACTGTGTCAGCTCAATCTTGATGATCATAACAGAGTATCCACTACAGATACGAGAAAACTCAGACGTATTGTAAGGGATCATCGGTTCCGCGGAAGGGCTCCCCAGGGCACTCTTAATATGTGGCGGTCAGTCAGAAAAGGCGAAGAAAAATATATATATCCTTTCCAGGAAGATGCAGATATAATGTTTAATACTGCTCTTATATATGAATTGTCTGTCATTAAAACCTATGCGGAACCAATTCTTATGAAGATTACAAAGGAAGACCCCTTTTATACTGAAAGCCAGAGGCTTTTAAAATTTCTGGATCTCTTTTTGCCTGTAAAACCTGATGATGTTCCCCCCAATTCTATTCTCAGGGAATTTATAGGGTAAATTATTACAGGGGCCGGGCCCCTGTAATAATTTTTAAAGTTCCAGTTTCTCCGGTACAGGAGGATTATCTTTCATTACTATTTCTTTATTCTCTATGAGCCAGTCCAGGAATGCCATGTTTGCATCATAGGCCTGACGGCATTGTTTATCCAGATCTGTCCCCTGTGGATGATAACTTTCCCCCATCTCCAGTGTAAGGCCAAATCTGTTATTTATATAGGCTACATCATCTGTATCTCCTGTAGCAGGAAGATATCCTATAGACTGCATGACAACATATTTATCGTCTTTAATAGCGTCTGCCATACGGCCTGCTATTTCTTTATAAACTTTCTCATTATGAACATGATCATGGGTTGCTCCCCAGGGATATAGAATATCTTTTCCGTATGTATGATGTGTAACTATTCCTTTTATGTTTTTTCTTTTGAGCCAGAGGCCGATTACAGATTGTATTTCTTTTTCTGAAGCTCCTGATGGTCCTCTGTAAAAATCACTTCTGGGATCATCGCTCACCACACCGGAGTCATCGCTTATACTTGCAGGATTATCTTCCGGAAATCTGTAGAGCCAGAAATGTTCGGGATTTCCGTCATAGTTATTTCTGTTTAAATCTACACCATAGGAAAGAACCCCTTTTTCATCAGGCTTTACAATATCTGATATTTCCTGTGGCACATCCTTTTCCATTACAGGTCTTCTGTTTTTTCTCCAGAAACTGTATTCATTTCTGCTATATTCGTAGCCATCAGGATTGAGAACAGGAAGAATCCATATCTCTGCATTGTCTACCCTGTGTTTTACTTTTTCGTCTGTGCTGTAGCTTTCAAGAATTTTTGCCGGCATTCTTGCAGGTCCTTCCATGGCAGGCCATTCATAGGCATGTATGCCGCCTGTTATGAGAAATCCCGGTTTATCCTGTCTGTCACTTTTTACATCTTTGCCTATTTTTAATGCCATAATTTCTCTGCCTTCAGCAGTTTTCCCAAGAGAGAAAGTTTTGGCGAGATCCGGATATTTTGCTTCGAGATCTTTTAATTCACTTATTACCTGTTCATAAGAATGATATTCTTTCATTTGAGACAGGGATTTTTTCTGAAGATCCTGTTTGAAATCTCCTACTATTTCCGGAAGATTTTCTGCAATGTCAGGAGAACCCATGACAATATTCTTTTTTAGGAGATAATCTCCTATTTCTTTATCTTCCAGGAAATAATCTTTATTTTTATCTATATCTTCAGCCATGTTATTCCGTTCTCTGTGTACATTTACTTTTTTACTGTTATCCATGAGAGTATAATTTGTCTGATTTTTATCTATTTTCATATATATTATCACCTGACTTTTTATTATTATACTTGATTTTATTTTTTACATGATAGCAAATTAATTTATGCAAATCAAGTATTATTTTTTTATAGTATATAGTTTTATTTGATAATCTGCTAATAATTCATATTTATTGCTGTGTTTAACTGGCAGGATGTAGCAGGAGGAAATAATTTTAATATATTTATATTCAGGTCAACAGTTTATTATTTTTACCTCATAGATAACTGCTAAAATCTTTCAAAAAATATTGTCAAATGTTAACAAAATTTTAACAAATTTTTTTATCTGAAGCGTATTTTTTGTGATATTATGGGATTGTCGGAATTTAGAATTAAGATTAAATTTTATATAAATTTCAACAAAGGAGAGGGTGCAAGGTATGAAAATCAATCAAAATCTTCCCATAACTACAGGGAGAGTCGACGGAGCAAAGAGAACAAAGGAAAGCGATCCTCTTGCCCAGAAGGACAGTGTTGAACTTGGTTCCAGCCGTGAGGCAGAAAGACCGCTTACAGAATTACTTTTAAAACATCAGAAAGACGTAAGAAGTGCCGAAATAGATAAGGTTTTAACAAAGAAAACAAAACTTTATGCCGATACATACGGACAGGTCAAGAATATGGCTCTTCAGATAAGCAGCTATGCAGGCGGTGCCATAAGGAGAGATATGCTTGATACTTATGGTATTCTCTTTACAAAAATGGAACCTGATACAAAGTTTACCATAGCAGTGGAAAGTCCCAGAGATAAAGCAGACGTTCAGGCAGTAATGAAAAAAGTGAATATGGAGAATCCTGAAAGAGTCAAATTTGTAGAATTTCAGGGAAAGAGTCTTACTATATGGGCAAGAGATCAAATGCTTGCCGGATTCTTACCTGATGAACCGGACAAACATCTCCTTATAGGCCAGAGCATGCTCCATGACTGGCACGGTGATGATATGGATGTTCCTCCTGCAATTGCACAGGCTGTTCCGAATACGGTATTCGATCCTGAAAGAAGGATAAGAACAGACGGAGGAGACGGAGTAACAAATACAAAAGAAGATTTCAGAGGTGCTTTCTCCTATGTGGCAACAGCAGAAAAGTTACAGATGGCAGGAAAGGCAAATCGCGGATTGAAACAGGATGTCGTGAAATTCTATGAAAATATGACAGGAAAACATGTTGTACCATCGGCTACAGGTGAACTTCCTTATAAAACAGTGAAGACCCCTTCTATTGAAAGTGCCCTTGGTTATAATAAACAGGATGGTAATGTCGTTCCAAATCCTGATTATAAACCGACAACAACAAGAGGTTCGAATGAAGTTCCTGAAGAACAGATGTGGCTTGATGCAGCAAAGAAACTCTTTGAAGAAGAATTCGGTAAGCCTGTAACAATACTCGGTCTTGATGATCCCAATACAAAAGAAATAGAAGGACCTGCATCTGACCATATGGATATGGCATGCACACCTATAGATGATCAAACCTTCCTTCTCGGTGATCCTGAACTTGCAAAGAGTCTTATTAAATCAATGACACCTGAAGAAAAGAAACAGGCCAGCGAACGTTTTACAGAACTCAGGAATGCAGGTATGGAAGAAGATTTGAGGCTCCTTAAAGAAGACAGAGTTCGTTTACCTGCCGGAGAAAAAGAGAAACTTATGGCACAGCTTGAACAGGAAATGAAAGTGCCTGTAGATATAGATTCGATGTTTAATGATAGAGTACAGGGAGATAAACCTTATAACTTTACAAATTATAAGAATGTTCTTGAACAGAAAGGTTATGAAGTGGACAGAGTCCCTCATCTTGAACCAAGAGGAGGCGGTCCTTATCTCACAAAGAATAATTCAGTGTCAGAACGTTTCACAAAAGCAGACGGCACAGAAGTAAGAAGAGTATTCCTTCCCTTCTATGGCATACCTAAAATAGATAATTATGCAAAACAGGTATGGCAGAAACATAATTTTGAAGTCATAGATATGCCTCTCGCCAATGTAGCTACCAGATGGGGCGCTCTCCGCTGTATCTCTCAGTGGCTCGAAAGAAGTCCGCAGGGCTAATGTGGCGTAACGCGTAACGCGTGATGAGAGCCGTAAAAACCGGATCTGAAAAAGATCCGGTTTTTATTTTTCCTGAGAAAATGTCAGATTGATAGACAGAAATATGAAAAAATATTATAATAAACATGCGTTACCCGTTACGATTTTCATATAACTTATAGAGATTATAAACGATTATGGAACTGTATTTTCTTAAAGACTCTGAAACTGAAGCAGGGGAGACCTATGTATGTCCTATCTATAAATGGATAGGCCAGGGAAGAACTGTAAGAAATTCTATCGGTATGGACATAGTAAATTTCCCCGGAGGAATAGGTTTCTGCGTCGAACATTACGGCTTTCATAAGAAATTAATAGTCATTTTAAATATATACAGGGAAGACGGCTCAGTGGAACACTATATACAGGAAGCCTCTTATGTGGAACTGATAAATAAGGAATATGAAAAATGGCAGACAGATAAACTCCCACTCTATCCCTATGAAAGTCTGCACGGAAAAGCTCTTAATATTACCTTTTCATTTATAATACACAAAGATAAAAAATCTCTTCCTTCTATTTATGAATATAACTTTGCCTCTATAGAGGATTTTTATCGGGGCCATACTTCTCCGGATGATTTCAGAAATTTTATAAAATACAATGAATATAAAATCAGAAATTTTCACCCTGAAACTGTTCAACTGGCACTGCATCATATAAATAATCCCTGGGAACCTCTTCCTGTTAATCCCTGTTTTACAAGAGGAAACACAGAAGACCCTTCTCACCCCAGACATGAAATACACAGACTCATAGATTTTGTCATAGACAGGAAAAAAAGAGATATTCATGGCAGACACTATATACACCTTTCTGTTTTTAATTTTGATAATCCCTATATAGCAGATCATCTTATACATGCCTTTTATGAAGGTGTGGAAGTTGAATGTATAGGAGGATGGGAACAGGTAAGTTCCATGGATTATATAGACAGCGTGGCAAAACTCAGAAAACATAAGATACCTGTCTACGGAGTCGTAAGAAATGTCCCTCATGAACCGTCAGGCATAGCAAGTATGCATACAAAGATTATCATATTTGACGGACAGGTCTCTATGAGCGCTTCTTTTAATCTGGATTTTCATATATGGGGCGGTAACCGGGAAAATTGTATTTTTCACTATTCACCTCATATAGCTGTACTGTATGAACACATATATCATGCCATAAAAGGAGTTTTATATATAGCTCCCCATATTGATATTAATGCAAGATTTAACACATTTTACAGCTTTGCTAAATATAATTCTTCTGATGGTAGAAATTACAGGGCCCAGGATGTAATAATAAGGGAAATAAACAGAGCAAAGCACTCGATAATAGTAGTAATGTTTGATATGAATTACCTGCCGGGATTTGACGAACATGGCAGAAGAACAGACTGCATAGTAGAACTTATAAAGGCAAAAATGAGAGGAGTCTATGTAAAGATTATATTTAACGGCGCAGTAGTTGAAACGGGCAGAATGCCTGAGAAATGGGATAAAGATTACAGGAGACCGCTGAAAGAGCCTGTTCAGTCACTGGTAGATGCCGGAATTGAAGTGATAAGACTTTATAATACATGGGATATATTTTCACCACTTCATCATAAGTTTGCAGTATTCGATGAAGAAACAGTCCTTTCAGGCTCTTATAACTGGTATACGGTAAGCGCCATTTCCGATGAGGAAATGTCAGTTATAAGGGACAGAGGTGTGGCAGGTAAGTTTCTCGAAGAGGTTTATTTATTGCTGAATTCTTTCACGTTGAAACATGGCTAAATCAGTGACCAGTGACCAGTGACCAGTGATCAGTGACCAGTGCAGTATTACTATAGTGGTAAGTAAAAATGACTGATAACTGATAACTGATCACTGTTTATAAGCAGAATGTTCTCTTCTCCTTCTGCTGGAATGTTCTTCTACAGTGCCTTTTGATACCAGTTCATAGAGAATTGCTTTTTTCCCCTCTTCTTTTCTCAAAATTCTTCCCAGTCTCTGCACATGTTCCCTTACGGTGGAAGAACCGGAAAAGACAATTCCTACATTGCATTTGGGGACATTTACCCCTTCATTCAAAACCTTTGACGTCACAAGCGCTTTATAGAGTCCGCTGTTGAAATTCTCCAGAATTTCTTTTCTTTCTTTCGCGTCTGTCTGATGGGTAATGCTCGGTATGAGGCATCTTCTTGAAATCAGGTAAACCATTTCATTGTCATGTGTAAATATGAGGATTCTGTCTTTACTGTGTTTTCTTAAGAGGGAATCCAGAATTGAAAGTTTGCTTTCCGTGCCAAGGGCAATCCTCTTTGCATTTCTGTGGGCGAACATGGCCTCTCTTCCTTTTTGAGACCTGGAACAGAGAAAGACGAATTTCTGCCAGTCTTCGGGAGAAGTAAAATAAACACCTTTTTCTTCCCTGAATTCCTGGAGGATTTTTCTGGATGCATTATATTCTATCTGCTCTGTTTCACCGAGTCCTACGGTGATTCTCTTTGTTTCATAATCTGCAAGAAGAGATTCTTCTACAAGTTCCGTTATTTTTTTCTCATATACTACAGGCCCTATTACAGCTTCAAGATATTCATGTCTGTTATCCTGTCTTTCATATGTAGCGGTAAGGCCCAGTCTGTAAGGGGCAATCGCCATTTCTGCACTCTGTATAAAAGTCTCTCCCGGAAGATGGTGTACTTCATCATAAATGATAAAACAGAATTTATCTCCCATTGAGTCCATTTTCATATAAGCAGAATCATAAGTCGTTACTGTGAGATCCTTTATCTCGTAATATCCCCCTCCTATAAGACCTATTTCTTCTTTAAAGGCAAAAGAAAGAAAATCAAACCATTGATTCATGAGGTCTATTGTGGGAACTACGACTAAAGTGCTTCTCTGAAGTTTATGTATGAGCATTTTTGCCACATAGGTCTTGCCTGCTCCTGTCGGAAGTATTACTGTTCCCCTTTTTGATTTCAGCCATGCAGTAACAGCTTCTTTCTGATGGGCATGGGGATCGAAATTTATATAACTTTTCAGATTTAATTCCCTGTAAGATTTAACCCTGTCTGTAACGGGAATTTTCTTCCTGTAGAAATATTCAAAGACTGTTCTGTAGTTACAGGCAAGGGTTCTGTACTTATCTACCCGGGAATCCCAGGTGAAACAATCGGGAACTATAGCGTAATCTGTAACATTGTCTAAAATAATTGTCCCTCTGTCATAATAAATTTTCATGGTTTTCTATTCTATAAATAACTTTATTTTCCTATTGAAATTTAATTGGAGTGAAAAGTGAGTCGTGAGTCATGAGAAGTGAAAAGTAGTGAAAAGTGAAAAGTGAGTATTAAATCTGCACATCACGCATCACGAGATCATTATTTATGGATAGTTATGAAACTGACTATAATTACTTTATGGAAACTAACTATAATCCCATATTATTAAAAGTTGAACTATGATAACATATTTTAACGGTTTATAAAAAATGGAATTTTTTGTTAAAAATAAAGAAGGATTTTATTATTACTTCCTAGAATTATTATAAAATAATAAATGGAATTTTAAAGCCAATTTTAAAAAATCCCCGATAAAAAATTTTCTAAAGTATTTAAAATGTGAATCCCTTTTGCTATAAGGGTTTGTCTGCAGAGTGTAATTTGATTTTTTTAAATTGTCAGGTAAAGTACAGTATTTTTACTGTACACTATTTATAATATATTTTA
>CALARM010000363.1 GCA_937888925.1 uncultured Synergistia bacterium
CTTCGTCTCCAACTACAAAAAGATTTCTCCTTTTAGCTGCAAGGTTTTTTATGAGGCGATACTGGGCATTGTTTATATCCTGATATTCATCTATAAGGATATAGTGGAACAGTCTCTGATATTTCTCAAGGACTTCCGGGTGTTTTTCAAAAAGGGTTACTACAAAAAATATAAGATCGTCAAAGTCAAGAGCATTGTTCTGTTTCAGCTTTTTCTGATATATGGTATAAATATCGGCAACTCTGTCTGAATACTGGGGACAGTAATGATTTACATAATTTTCAGGTGTAACAAGATCATTTTTTGCTTTGCTTATTTTACTCATGACAACCTGATAGGGCAGAATCTTCTCATTTATATTCATTTCCTTCATAGTTTCTCTTATTAACGTCTTCTGTTCTGAAGTATCGAAAATAACAAAATTAGATGTGAGATTCAGCTTTTCTATTTCCCGTCTGAGTATTCTAACACATGACGAATGAAAAGTACTTATCCAGAGAGCTTGATTATCAAAGCCGAGAAGAGAAACAATTCTTTCCCTCATCTCCCTTGCTGCTTTATTGGTAAAAGTAACGGCAAGGATATTATAAGGTTCAACCCTTTTTTCTTTAATCAAATAGGCAACCCTGTGACTCAGCACCCTGGTTTTTCCGCTTCCTGCTCCTGCTATGACAAGAACAGGGCCGCCTAAATGTAACACAGCTTCCTTTTGCTGGGGATTTAAATTTTCTAATAAATTCATAATACACTCCTTATTACAGTGATCAGTGACCAGTGACCAGTGACCAGTGTTAAATATTTTTATATCGTGAGTAATGATTTACAACAATTCTCCCAGGGCAGCAATAATTTCATCGGACGTTTCTTTAAAATCCTTTATTATAAGCTGCCTGTATGATACATCCCAGGGCGTCCATTCCTGGCGGCACAGTTCATAAATATCTTTCGGATAAAGCACTACGGAAGGTACCTTCCAGGAAGAAGCAAGATGGACAGCACCGCTGTCAATCGAAATCACAGCAGACATGTATTTCATATATGACATCCACATCTGAAGAGGTATATCTCCTTTTACTGTCACTCCTTCTATATCATTAAATATTTTCTGTAATGCCTTACCATCCTTTTCTTCTTTTTCACCGAAGGTAATAAATAATAAATAATCAGGAAATTTTTCTCTCAATTTCCGGGCAAGGATAGTAAAATTATCTGCATCCCAGCCTGCACTGTTATATCTGCAACATAAAGGTAAAGTTATTATACCTTTCTGGTCTTTAAAAGAAATAGATTTTAGATATTCTCTTCCCTCTGCTATGACAGACTCTGGAAGAGGTATTGAAATATCCCTGTTAAAATCCTTTATGCCAAGTATTTCCAGCAGCTTAAATCCCTTTTCTACTTCATGAATGATTTCTTCTTTTTTCAACAATCTTTCTTCCTGATTGAGAAGAAACATGCCGGTAAGACAGAAGGAAGCAAAAAATCCTGTCAGAATCCTGCTTTTTATAACTGTTCCAATTCTTACAGGAGAGCCTGTCTTAAAAGCTATTGTATAGGCTTCCGTAACGGGTGAAAAAACAAGAACAATATCAAAATGCCTGTCTTTCAGTTTTTTTATAATATCTCTTTTTCCTTTACACCATACAATTATTTCGTCTACAAGTCCCGTATCTGCCAGAAGAGAAGCGTTACAGGAGGAAAGAAGCGCTGTAATTTCCGCACCCTGATAATGCTCTTTAACAGTCTTTATCGCCGGTACAGTACATACAAGATCTCCAATTCTGTCGATTCTGATTACAAGAATTTTCCTTATAGACCTGCCTGAAGTGATATCTGCTGAAGTATCAGTACAGACATTTACAGGAGAACCTCTCACAAATCTCACGTTCTAACTTCCTCTGAGACTATCCATTATTTGCCTGTTTTCAGGATTGTGAGGATCAAGCCTCATAGCTTCCTTCAGTACATCTTTTGCTTTAGAAATGCTTCCAAGTTTACCGTAACTTACGGCAAGTTCTCTATAGATAAGAGGATCGTCAGGGTGTAATGTCAGGGCTTTCTTAAATTCTGTTATGGAATCACTGTCTTTACCGAGATACCTGTAAACTATACCTGTATGATAACATGCCTTCCAGTGATTCGGATTCATAGTGAGAGCTTTCTTCAAATATTTTAATGAATCTTTATAATCTGTTATATCACAGCAGGCAATACCGAGACAGACATAAACTTCAGGGTT
>CALARM010000364.1 GCA_937888925.1 uncultured Synergistia bacterium
CCTGCAAATAAACTGAATACACATCCTGCTACAAGAGTGGCAAGAAAACCTGCCTTCATACCTCTTCTCATTACAAGTAACATGGAAGGTAAAGGGCCTACAAACATGAAAAAAGGTATTAAAAGAGAGAAGAGCCCTATTACTACAGAAAAGGCAGCCATTATGGCCCCTTCTACCTGTGCATTGACAGACATATAGGGCTGTTTGTCCGGCACCTTCCAGTAATTTTTAAGTGTTTCCTGGCCAGTTATTTTCGTTTCTCCTGATGGAATTTCACTTGGTTCTTTTTTCGTTTCCATAGGAGAAACCTCAGGCTGTTCCTTAAAATTTTTCGTTTCCCCTGATGAAATTTCAGGTGCCTCTTTACCTGATGAAACTTCAGGGATGGCTCCGAGAATATTTGTTTCTTTCGAAGAATCCTGAATTGTTTCCTGAGATATATTTTCTCTTTTAATTTTTTTAGATTTTCGACGCAATATTTACATCTCCAAAACACATGGTAGGCACATTATATATACCGAAAAATGAATGTTCCCACCTGCTGTCATCTGCTACCCAGAGAAGGTTCTTAAAGACATCGAATACATTACCTGCTATCATAATATCTTTAACCCTTCCTTTTATTTCACCGTCTTCCCATAGAAAACCAAGAACAACATTTACGCTGAATTCACCGCTCATGTTATTACCCTGTCCGGCTCCCAGAACATCTTCCACTATGAGAGCTTTTTTAATGCCTTTCATCAATTCTGCTTTACTTTTATCAGATGGCATTATAATAAAATTACTCGGCCATGAAGCGGGAGGAGCCGTAAGTTTAAATGCTTCATAAAGGCTGGCTCTTTTTATGCCGTTTCCCGTGCTTTTGCTGTTGTATTTTTCTGCTCCTGTAAGATCATAATAAAAACCTTTAAGAATTCCGTCTTTAATCAGTTCCGTTCTCTGTGACGGCACTCCTTCGTCATCCATAGGGGCAGAAATAGGGCCGAAAGGCACCGTATTATCATCAACTATAGTAAGGATGGAAGGCCCAATTTTTTCTCCCATTTTATCTCCTATGGGAGAAATTTTTTTGCCCACTCTGTCGCCGCAGAATGCCATGTACAGAGGAGGATAGAGAGTTTTAAAACCTCTTGCACTGAAAATTACAGGAAGTTTTCCGCTTTTTATCAGAGCAGTCCTTTCGGAATTTGTGCAATCTTCCACAAGTTTTAAAGCCAGTTCTTTCTGACTTCCCGCACAGGAACCGCTTGAAAAAGTCGATTCAATCTCCAGTTGTTCTTCTTCTCTGACCATGGTTCCGCACAGAGATACGGCATAAAAAGTCTTTTTAAAATTTTTATCTATTCCTGAAGTATTTAACAACCTGATATTACTGTTTGCTCTTCCCACTTCGGCAGTAACAGTGATGGAAGGTTTACATGCTTTTATAACTTCCATCATTTCCTGACCATTTTTCATAAGATCTTCTTCATTTATGTGAGATAATTTTTCGTCGAATGTTTGAACCGTCCGGTACTCGTCATTTTTATAACAGGGAATCTGAAAAGGTGTTTTTTCGCTCACAGAAACTATATCCATTGCTCTTTTTAATATTGATTCTCTGTCGGAAATATTTGTAGATGACGTAAACCCCGTCTTCCCGCCTTTCCTAACCCTGAGTGTTATCCCTTCTTCTTCTTCGCCTTCTATGTTGTAAACCTGTCCGCTTTTAAAATTAACGGCTCTGTAGTCTCTTTTTATATGAAAGATCTCGGCCCAGTCTGTATGATTTTTTGCAAGTTCCAGTAATTTTTCCATTTTATCTACCTCCGACAAGTACATTTAAAATTCTTATATGAGGACTTCCCATAGAAACGGGTAAAGGATACTGAAGTCTCTGGCCATATGATCTCCCGCAGGAACCTCCTCTGGAAAAAGTAAGGTCAGAACCGATCATGTCGATATTAGCAAGGGTCTCGAATACATTACCTGTCAGTACCACGTCTCTTAACATTTCCTGTATCTTCCCATTTCTTATTATAAAGCCTTTTTCCGCAGAAAAGGTAAACATGTCCATACTGGTATTACCGCTGCCGCTGCCGCAGGCATAAATACCGTAATCTATTCCTGCCAGCATGTCTTCCAGAGTTGCGTCTCCTTTATCGATAAAGGTATTTGACATTCTGCATATGGGAGGGAAACGGTAACTTACGGTTCTCGCATTACCGGTAACAGCTTCTCTCATTTTTCCTGCAGTCTCTCTGGAATGAAGTCTGCCCTGAAGTTTTCCTTCTCTTATCATATGGGTAAGAGCCGATGGTGTGCCTTCATCGTCAAAACCATAGGAACCTCTGAGGCCCGGTTGAGCCGCACCATCACATACATTCAGATGTTTTCCGCCGAAAACCCTTCCGAAGGTCATCTGCTCCTGAAGTGTAGGGTTGGCACATACTGCATCACCTTCACTTAAATGGCCGAAGGCTTCATGGATAAATACACCTGCGATGCGCGGATCCAGTATGACTGTATAGTGTCCTCCTTTTACCGGTTCTGCTTCCGTTAAATCCAGCGCATCACGTACAAGTCTGTCCTTATGCTCTTCTATAACTGTTATGTCTTCCCAGTTGTTTTTTGTCCCGTACGATTGATGGGCACTCTGAATTACATTATCCTTTCTTGCTATAACAGACAGGCCTCCGGAAATATCCAGATCTTCAATAGTTAAATAGGTCCCTTCCGAGTTTGCAATTATAATATTTTTTTCTCTTTCTCCATAGTTACTTCTTACGTTTATTATCCTTTCACTGGCTTCCATAAGGCCTGTTGTAATGTTTCTAAAATAATCAACCTTGTCTTTAAAAGGAATAGTCCTGGGATCTTTCCTGCCCTCTGTCGATGGTTTTATATCTTCTCTGTATGCAGAGACAGGACTCATACGAAAGGCAGGTTTCTTTAATATCCTGGCAGCTTTAACTGCAGAGAGGGCATGGTCGAGAAGACCGGATGTGTCATTGAAACTCTTAAATCCCCATCCTCCCCCTATGAGAGCTCTCACGTAACCTCCTCCGTCTTCAACCTGCTGTGAGCTTTTGAGGGTTTTGCCTTCAAAATTTATAGATGATTGTTTTGTATGTTCTATACGTATTTCAAGATAATCTGCCTTTACTTTACTGATAGTTTCTTCTATAAGGGATTTCATTTTATTCCTCCTTTGCAAACGATTCGCCGGGTTTTTGCTGCTATTTATCGTAATCCTTAATATTCGACATTTATTTTAAAATCTATCCTAAAATCTACAGAAAATTTTAAATTATTTATTTTTCTTTTCTATGAATGAGAAACCTGATACTGTTAAAAAAGAATAATAGCCAGCAAGAATGCCTGCTGGCTATTATTATATGTTAACAGAGGCTATATATTTCCCATCATTTTAATAAGACTTGATGCTTCCAGTTTTGCTCCTGTTGCATCCTGTATTTTTTCCTGCCAGAGCTTAAGGCCTCCGTCTTTATAATATTTTTCCTTTAAAAATGTCAGAAAATCAGGTGAAAATGTGGAACCATGATGTTCTTTATAATAATTTATTGTCTGATAGGCTATGATTTCGGCTAACAGATAGTTCTGCAGATAAAGAGGGTGTGTCGTATAAACAGGATCATAGGCCCATGAAAAATCTTCCGGAAGGTCAAGGAATAGATGTTTCTTTACATATTCTTTATAACGGCTGTTAAGATCTCCTTCAGGATTTTCATAAATGGAATATTCAAAGAGGTAATCATTTATGAGTCGCCTGTACCAGTAGCAGTTTTTGAGTCTGTTCTGGGAGAGAAATGTTTTTATGACTTCTTCGGAAATATTAAAATATTCTCCGAGCCACTCTTTATCACTCATAAATTTCTGGAATATACAGGCCATGCCTTCTTTAAAGTAATCAGGTTCACCTGTACCTATTATGAATGACGGGGTCTGAATAAAGCAGTTATGAAGAGCATGACCGAATTCATGGTAGAGAACTTCATACCAGTTATAACCTTCCTGGGGATTGGCAAGAACCCTTACGTCTTTTCCTACTTCCAGTGTAACACTCATGCCTCCATAGGGAATATCACAGTATTCAACTTTTATAGGCAGGTCTGTTGTAGATAGTTTGAATTTTTTGAATAAATGTTCTATTGATTTGATTATTCCTTCTTTAGGAAATAAACTGTCTTTCAGAGATGACAGATATTTATACTGGTAATATTTAATATCCCACAGATAAACTTTATCTGCAGAGAGTTTTTCTTTACAATCTTCAACCAGTTTTTTATATGGTTCTTCTGTGAGATTTAAAATCTGTTCGAATAATGTGAAAATTGTTTCTTTATCTAAATCTTCCAGGAAAAAACAAAGTTCTCCGTAATGTTTATAGCCGAGAGGTTTTACTTTTTCATTCCTGAGACTGCAAAGCAGAGCGGTTTCGCTTTCAATTTCTTTACCCAGGCCTGTAAGTGCTCTCCATGCCGATTCCCTCTGTTTCCTCTTATCTTCTTTTTCAATTATATTATAAAGGGTACCTCTGTCATATGGTTGCCCATCGATTTCCGGGGTAAAATTTATAATCTGACAATCCAGTTTGTTTTTCAATGCAAATACTTCAGGCTCAGAAGAAACTCTCGCACTCAGAAACTCCTGTTTGAGTAATTCTAATTTTCTTTTGAGTAATCTGTCTTCTACTTTTGGCAACCAGTCTTCTACTGTAAAACGATATTCAGGGTTAAGCAGGATCATGGATCTTTCTTCATCTATAATATTCGGATCCCTGTATGCCATCTTTAAGATTTGATTCCAGTAAGAAGCCGACCTCTGTTGAAAATTATCCTGTAATTCTCTTTCAATCTTATCAACCAGATTACTCAGATCTTCCTGGTTATTAATCTGAATTTTCAACATCATCCCCCCTATCAGGTACTGTTAAACTTTTTTCAATACTTATGAAGAATTTCATTTTAACATATAGATACAAAATTTACAATATAAATTAGGGTACAAAAAAATAAGCAGAGTTTCTACTCTGCCTATTTTTTCTATCAAATCGGATATCCTGTTATGAGTTTCAGTAAACTTACCAGGTCATGGCACTTCTCATTTTATCCTCTATTCTCTCGATCTCAAGGTTTATCTCAGATAGTCTCAATCTTACGTCTTCTTTCCAGTAACCTGTTTCATAGTAATTATCTCCTCCCTCAAGATCGTTACTGTAACGGAGGGCTTCTTCTCTGAGTTCATAGAGTCTATTTTTAAGTGTTTCAAATTCTTCTTTTTTCTGTCTTATCTTTTCATTTTCTATTCTTTCTGTTTCTTCTCTGTTTGCTTTTTCTGTTTCTATTCTGTCGTTTACATCGCTCAGTTTTTCCTCTATATCGGCTTTCTGGTCATCATCTGTAGCTTCTGCAAGTTGTGATTCCAGAGAGCTTTTCTCATCATATAAACCTTCCAGGTTGTTGTCATGTGCTCTCAGAGCATCGTTCTTATGCGCCTCAAGCTGTGAAATCTTTTCTTCAGGGTCCAGGCCTGCTGATACGTCTCTGTTTCCGCCCAGATCATTCCATGTATTGTCAAGTTTATTAAATATTTCTTTGAAATCCTGCCTGTCTTTCTGAAGATCCTCTCTTTCTTCTTCCTGTCTTAATCTTTCATCTTCAGGCTGTGCTATTCTGGCGAGTTTATTGGCATCTGATATAAAGGGATCCATGTAATTATACAGGTCTCCGTCGAGTATTGCTTTGTCGGAATCCCAGAGAAAAGAACTGACATCATTAATATCCCTCGTTCTTCCAAATGGTATTTCTACAGGACTGGACCAGGGCATTTCTCTCGTATTGCTCCATGGTATTTCCACGGGGGCTGACCATGGATTTTCTATCTGATTGTTCCATTGAAATTCTCTCGGGCTGTTCCATTGAAATTCTCTCGGGCTGTTCCATTGAAATTCTAAAGGATTGTATCTCGGTGTTGAAAGATGTTTTATGTGAAAGTTATCCATATTATGCTCCTCCTTGAAAAACTTTTATTCTAATTAATTTATATTATATAAACAAAATCTTAAAAAAATCTTAAAAAAAACTTAAATTTTTTTGAAATTTTTATATTTAACTGTCAATTACAGAAATTTTTTAATTTTTCTATTAATCAGGTGATATAATATGTATTATTGCTGCAGAAGCCCATATATCATATTTATTATCTTTAAGAAATTTCTCGAGAATAGTTATACTTTTAGGATTTGAAATTTCTCCAAGTGCGCGTATAGCTTCTGTTCTGACATTATAGTTTTTATCTTCAAGGGTTTTTACTATAAGATCGTGCATTTTTATAAGTTTTAATTTTCCTGCAGCACTCAGTGCAGATGCTCTTACTGAAGCATTGCTATCTTTAAGAGCGGCAGAGAGGATTCCTGTGACAGAGTTATTACCTGCCCTGCCTATAGAGTCCATTACTGTAACTCTTACAGCCGCGTTTTTATCACCTGCATATTTTTTTAAGATTTCCAGTGAACTGTTATCTTTTATAAATCCCAGGGCTTTTATTGCATCAATTTTAAAAGCTTCTTTTTTTAACATCTTTTCCAGAGAAGGCACCGCAGAAGGTGAGCCAATTCTTCCAAGAGCCTCTATCGCCGCATAAACAACCCAGGCGCTTTCATCTGACAGGCTTTTCTCCAGAAGTGGTATGGCAGATATATCTCCTGTTTTCCCCAGGGCTATTGCAGCAATAGATCGCACTCCCGGATTTTTGTCTTTAATGGATTTTTTTGCAAGGTTTATATTATTTGTAAACATAATTTCTTTTAAAGCCGAATCAATAAAACATCTTGCTAAAGGATCATTATCTTTTGATACATTTTTAAGTGCATCTATTGAGGAAGGAAGATGAAATTCGAGGAGAGCCCTTGCAGCGGTTACTCTTATCTCAGGGTCCTCATCTTTTAATGACTCTTCAATCATAGAAACTACAAGAGGATCTTTTGTCTCAACAAGAGCCTGTATGGCAGCACTTCTTATAGAACTGTTTCTATCATCAAGATATTTCTCCAGCAGAGGTATAATAGAATTATCCTTATGTTTTCCCAGTGCAATAAGAGCTTCTCCTTTTACTCTTATATCATTATCCTTCAGTGCCTGTTGAAGCAGGAATATAGAACCTTTATCCTGAAGGTTGCCAAGGACGGACATTAAAATAAGTTTTTTGTTTACATCATCTTTATAAATATTTGTCTTTAAAATCTGCCAGCATTGATTTTCTATATCTGCAGCAGATAATAAGCCTGCAGTGAGTAATATTAATATGAAAACACAGATTTTTTTCTTCAATGGTTATTCTCCTTCTGGTTTGTTGTGATTACATTTATAACTTCTATGATAACCATATATGTCCTTCATTATAAATATAAAAAGTCAGGAGGATTTTGAATTACTCTGAAGAAATTATGAACTTTCATTTTTATAAAAGCTGGTGATTTTGTTGGCAGAAAAAGAGATACCTTCAGTATCCATAATAATTCCCACTTACAATGAGAAAGATAATCTTCCTGAACTTGTAAAAAATATATCTTCTGTCGTGAAAAAAGACAAATTTGATATGGAAATTGTCATTGTTGATGATAATTCTCCTGACGGGACAGGTGATGTAGCCAGAGATCTGGCAAAAAAATATTCACTTCAACTTGTAAGCAGACCTGAAAAATCAGGACTCTCTTCAGCAGTTCTTGATGGTATAAAAAGTGCAAAAGGTGATATTATCGGTGTTATGGACGGAGATTTAAGCCATGACCCTGTCATTATACCTA